>JBCDDV010000308.1:0-4576 GCA_039180145.1 Cyanobacteria bacterium P01_G01_bin.49
CTAGTTGCGTTAAATCTTGAGCGGTCAAAGGGATATTGCGCTTGAGCTTATGAATAGCAATATGGTTTTCGTTTTCTCGAATATAAGCTTCTACTTTTTTACGGTACTGGTAGGGACTGAAACCAGTTTGCTGTACGGGAACGTCAACTAACTCTACATCCCCCAATTCGTCCTTAAAATCTGTGTAGACGATGGTTTGTTTTTCCTCCAGGCTGTCAAGTAAATCTCGCAGTTGATCTCTTAAGCTGACAAAATCTGTTGTCCCCTTGAGAATCGATAACTGAAGCTTGAGACAAAGTAAATCGAAGCGTTTGGCAAGTTCGTCCTCCTTGGGTAGTCCGTTGGGTAGATGTGCCAGGGAGTCGGCGATCTGTTCTGTATCGGATTTGTTCAAATTGTTCCAGCGATCGCGCTCTTGGAATTCCTCAACCTGTTGTAGATGTCGGCGCACCAAAAAGTTCTTTTTTTCCATCGTTGCAACGTGCTGATGGAGAGTATCTAATAAGGATGTTCGTAGCTGTTGATTATCTGCTGGTAATTCTTCTTGATTGCCAATTGCTTGAGTTAAGCTGAGACGAGCTTTAACCAACTTAGCAGTGAGGCTTTCAGTTAGTTTGGGGTCTTTTTCAACAACGTCTTGGTTAAAGTAATCGAAGTTGCTACAGAGGTCAAAAATAAAGAATTTTTCCTTACCCTGTCCAATGCCGAATAGATCGGGACATAACCTCGTACCTCTGCCGATCATCTGGTTGAATTTAACCCTAGAATACACTGGTTTGAAGAATACCAGATTAACCACTTCGGGAATATCCACCCCCGTATCCAACATATCTACTGAAACGGCAATGGTCGGCTCTTTATTAGGTTCTGAGAACTCATCGAGTAAACTCTGAGAGTAGTTGTCGTGACTATCAATAACACGCGCAAAAGAACCCTTTAGATTAGGATAATTAGCATCGAATCGTTCTACAATAAACTCGGCATGGGCGTGACTACGGGCAAAGATGATGGTTTTGCCCAGTCTGTCACCGCCTTCGACTTTTAACCCCTTTTCCATCAGTAAGCGTAGTGCCTGATCAACGGTATCCTTGTTAAACAACCATTTGTTAATCGCTGCTGCATTGACTTCATCGGGAAATTCTCCCGTCTCTTCATCTCGAAACTTCTCTTCGTATTCTTCTTTTTCTTCTTCTGATAGCTGACTATATTTCACGCCCTGACGCAGAAACTTGAACGGTACGGTAATCCCTTGGGAGGGGACTAAGTAACCATCTGTAATGGCATCATCGAGTTCGTAGGCAAAGGTGGGTACGCCAGCTTCTAAGTCAAAGATTCTATAAGTATCGCGGTGGACTTCCGAGCGGGGAGTGGCAGTCAAGCCCACTAGCAAACTGTCAAAATACTCAAATAATGCCTGATATTTTTTGTAAATACCCCTATGTGCCTCATCAACAATCACCAAATCGAAATAACCAGGACTCAGGTAAAATTCCGCATCCTCCTGGTTGGTTATACGGTTAAACATGGTGGGGTAAGTAGACAGCATCACGTTAGCACTACCAGCAGTTTTATCTTTGGCTTTTTTGTCTTCGATTAAATTGACGGGGGTGACGGTAGGTAGATGGGTTTTAAAGTTACGGAATGCCTGAGTCAGCAGGGCGTTACGGTCAGCGAGGAATAGAGTTCGTTTTACCCAGTTTGCCCGCATCAGCAGATCAACCAGAGCGATCGCGGTTCTGGTCTTTCCCGTCCCCGTTGCCATGACTAGCAAGGCTTTACGGGCATTCTGGCGATCAAAACTTTCGGTAATGCGTTTGAGAGCTTCCAACTGGTACGTCCGTCCTGCTATATCCCCTTTGGGAATGACTAAATCAAGGCTTTTACGATTGCTACGGCGAAAAATAATTCGTTCTAGTTCCTTTTTCTGGAGAAACCCGTGAATCTCTCTTGGGGGATAGGTAACATCATCCCAAATCCAATGATTGTAACCGTTGGAGTAAAAGATAACTGGTCGCTGCCCGAATTTCTGTTCCAAACAGTCGGCATAGAGTTTGGCTTGCTGTTTGCCTTTAGTGGGGCTGCTGCTGGTGCGTTTGGCTTCGATGAGTCCTAAAGGTTTGCCATCATCGCCCCAAAGGACGTAATCAACGTAACCTTTACCCGTCTTGTTAGGCATCCCCTAAACTTCGTACTCCGTCGCGTCGGGATGGTTAAGATTCCAACCAGCTTCTTGGAGCAGAATATCGAGTAAGTAACGGCGGGTATCAGCTTCGTGGTAGTCGTGGGTATCCGCTACCGCCTCATTTTTCTGTTTTAAGGCTGCTATTTCTTGTTTGAGGGCATTAAGTTCTGATTCCGTCTGCTGTTGCCGTTTCTCAGCAATTTGCTTCATCTCGTCTCCTTGAGACAGCTTATTTTCTAACTCAGCAAGCTGTTCCCTGGACATATCCTTTTGTGCGTCGGGGTGGGGGATATGTTTGCGATTAAAACTGATAGCAGGTAGGTTTTTGCCGTTGGGGGAATAGAAGCGACAGAGCCAGTAGAGAAAATGGAACAAATCCTCAACGATACGGAGGGAGTCTCTAGAAGTAATCTGACTGGAACTGTGGGCTGCTAAATTACCGACTTTGTGAATTGTTCGTACCTTGGGGAATAGCCCAGGTTTGAGATTATCCTTGAAAGTTTGTTCGTGGATTAATGCGCCGAGATTATTATCGTAGGGAGGTTGTAGATAAGCATCGTTATCGTAGAGCCAAAGAACGGCTTGTTCTAGGGTAAAGCGGGCATAGAAGCAACTGGCACGAGGGGCAGAATACGCCATGCTTTCGGTATGGGTGGCATGGTTGTAGAGTTCGGGGAATGGTTCTTTGAGAAAATCAAAATTCGATGCCATGTACTCGCTCCTATTGCTCTTGCATTAGAGTTCCCGAAATCCCATCAAACTACTTCTTTTTTTCGCTTTAAGTTAGGTATTTCGCTGGCAGAAATCACTTTTACTTTCCCTTGTTTGTCACTAATAGCAATTGATTCGCCCTTTTGACGGTGGTTTTCTATCGCTTTATCGACTGCATCTTGAGTAAGATCGTTTAGTCGCTCTGATAGTTTTTTGTTTGTTGATATCTGCATAGTTACACCTGTTGAATTTGTTGCCAAATATTGGCTCGATAAACAATTGCTTCTGATTGTTCTGGTACTTTCTCCGCTATTAGTTCTCTTTGGGGCTTAGTATTATCATAAACAATCCAATAGTCCACTAATTTGCTGTACAGTTCTAGAAAGTTCTTTCTTCCTCTATGATATCGGCGACGGATAACATCTTCAGGAATATTATGTCCTCCGCTTGCTACTCTCAAGGCGACTCTAGTAATGGCTAGTTCCACACTATTTAACCAAACATAGATGAGATTAACTTGATAGCCTTGAGCCTGGCATTGTCTTAAAAAAGGGGCAAAGCTTCGGGCTGCTAGGGTAGTTTCAAAAGCAAAACTTTGTTTGTGCTGTGCCAAATTTTTCAATCTCTCTAACATTATTCTACTAGCTTGAATTGCCACAGCATCAGGATTATTGGGATTTAATTGGGCTGCAATAATATCGGCGTTAATGAATTCAATATTGCCCAAATTGGGGAAAATATTTAAGGCAAAGGTGGTTTTTCCTGAACCGTTACAACCTCCGATTACGTATATTTCTGGCATTTCGATCCCCCTTAGAAAGAGGGGAAATTTTAAGAAACAGCAAATTTAGTGTGGGGACGAACGCTGGGAGGATGGAAAGCTAAAACAATTTTATCTTTGGAAATTCCTGCTCTTAATAAATCATTGGTAATTCCGTCTTCAATGCCATCTTGTTGAATCCAAACTTTATCATCAATAATTTCAAGGTGAACCAGACAACCGTGTACTCTGGTTTTATTTTGCCAACCAACTGTTAATAATAAAAAGTTGTTGCGATCGCTATCCACAATTAATTTTCGTTCGAGTTCGCCACAGGCATAAGGAATACTGGCATATTCTGTTAAAACTTGAGTAATAATTGCTCGATATTTGTCTAAGTTATCCATTGCTGTATTTCCTCCTTTATTTCATCAAGATTTAGATATCCATCTTGGACATTCGCCACTCTGATGTACGGCATTGAAATAGCTTCAGACGGATTTACTTTTTTCCCCTTAGCAATTCCTGATTGTACGATAGAAATATTTTCTAGACTTTCTACCTTCCATCCCTTCGGATTAGTAACAGGATCGCCGAACATATCGAGGAACGTTGATCGCAAGAGTTCTTCAGTTAGTCGAATCGCCTCTTTTCGCTTCCGTCGGATCGCATCAGCTTTATCTAAAATCGCAGCTATTCGCTTTTGTTCTTCGAGGGGAGGAAGGGGGATTTTTTTACCGTATAAACTGTCTCTATTTACTCCAGGAATTGCTGTGGTAATAGTTAATTTTTCTAAGTTAGAGCGTTTAAGAGCATAAAAAAGATAGCGAAGGTCTGTTTCATCAGGCTTATATGAAATCCGCTTGAAGAGTTAATGTATAATAAGAGGGTAAGGTTAATAAGCGATCGCCCTCAGATGCCAA
>JBCDDV010000309.1:0-4563 GCA_039180145.1 Cyanobacteria bacterium P01_G01_bin.49
ATTTTCTCCAGGATCTTCGCCGCCAGTTTCTAGCTTTAGTGACGAAGATGTTACTAATTATGCTCGGACTGTACTAAAAATAGAATCTCAGCGTCAAGTCGCTTATGAGCAGATTGAAGAAATTATCGATGATCCCCCGCCCGAAATCGCTTGCGATCGCCCAAAATCCCTCCAACAGTTACCCACCGACGCTCAAAAAATAGCTGTCGAATTTTGTAATCAATCTAAAAAAATTGCCCAAGAGAGTGGTTTGAGTTCTAATCAATTTAATGCGATTACTGAGAAGGCCCAAAAAGATGAAACTCTCAAAAAACGAATTCAAAATGCTATGATTCGGATTAGACAGCCTCAATAAATTTAAGTAATCTTACAAATAACTACTCATCAGTGTTTCAATGCTATTGATTAATTTTTGTTAACATCAAAGTGTCAACAAAAATATCATTCAAATACTAAAAATATATAAAGATATTGTGACAATTGTAATTAATTGTAAGTAAGTCGTTCTCGTCAGCAACAAATCAAGGCATATTAAAGTAGTAAGGAGTCCTCTCCGTGTTTGTGCCAACTCCAGTTCCTGAACCTCCCCTTAGCTCAATGCTTACCCTGCAACACTTCCTTGCTCCAGTCCCTATCTATTGTCCACCGGTGACCTGGCATCAAATTCTGACCTGTTTTCAATCAGGCCGACATGACGTCGTTGTTTTGGTGGATGAACAGGAAAATCCCCTGGGAATCATTAATAGTCATCAATTAATGTTGACCTTATTAGAACAGCCGTTGATAACATCGCCTCAGTCTCCGGCTTCATTGACTCCGTTAGATTGGGAAGTCTATATTAATCCATTAGGCTTAGTTCCTTCCCACCTGAGTGTGGCAGAATTTTATCCATACCTACAAGAAAAGGGAGATTGGGAAACCCCCTTCCCTCAATATGGACTGGTAGATGATCAGGGAAAATTTTTAGGATTACTGAACAGTTGGCAAATCTTACAAACTTTTTTAGCAGAAAAGAAGCCTTTACAATCAAATTCATCCTCTTTAACCTTGGCTAAGGAACTAATACAAGAATTACTAGAAGAATTACCCCTCCCTGTAATGCTAGAAACGGGAGACGGAGAGATTATTCGACAAAATCGGACATGGCGAGAACAAATTGGTGAATTGATTCCCCCTGATGACGCAACGGCCTGTCCTTTGCCTCACGAACAAATGCTGCCATTGCAGACCTCAATGGTTAAGGTTGCTCAAACAAGTCAAGAAGATTCCTGGGATTTAGGCGATCGCCATCATTTTGTATCTCATTGGGTAAAATCCCTTCCTAATCGACTAACCGAAGTAGAGTCATTGGCTCAGATAGACGAACTCCATGCCCAATTTTACTCAGACTCTTTGGAAACTCAACCCCAACCCATTGCTCACAAAGAACGAGTCTGGCAATTTGTTAAATGTCCCCTGACAACGGATAAATTTGCGTCAACCATATTTGTTGTCGTAGCAACAGATGTCACTTCACAGCAACAACTCTGCCAAGAACTCGCTGCCAAAAATGCGGATTTAGTTCAGCTAAATCGTCTCAAAGATGAGTTTCTTGCCTGTATTAGTCACGAACTCAAATCTCCCTTAACGGCGGTTGTTGGGTTATCAAGTCTTCTACAAGAACAAAAAGTGGGTTCTCTTAATGCACGTCAAGTTCATTATGCTGAATTAATTTATCGCAGTGGTCGTCAATTGATGACGTTAGTAAATGATTTACTAGATTTGACTCGCTTAGAAACAGGACAACTCACATTAACCTTTCTTCCCCTAAGTATTAAAAGTATTTGTGAACGAGCTTATCATTCCATTGAAGAAAAGTATAAAGGGAAAACAGAGCATCCCCTATCTTTTAGTTTAGAAATAGAAACTGGCTTAGAAGCAGTCGTGGCTGACGAATTGCGAATCCATCAAATGTTGGTGCATTTGTTGGATAATGCCATGAAATTTACCCAAGCAGGGGGAAAAGTTGGCATAAAAGTTAATCGGTGGGAAAATTGGCTTGCTTTTACCGTTTGGGATACAGGGATTGGCATTCCAGAAGAGTCTCAACACCTGATTTTTCAAAAATTTCAACAGCTAGAAAACCCCTTAACCCGACAATTTGAAGGAACGGGATTGGGTTTAGTCCTAACTCAACGATTAGCAAGGGCCCATGGGGGAGATGTTTCTTTTGTCTCTAAAGTAGATCAAGGCAGTGAGTTTACTTTACTATTACCCCCGTCCCCGAAGGACGAAACCAAAAAATCCCTGACACCAGCTTATAATCCTATTGTTTTAATTGTTGAAGCGATTCCCCATGCCATCGAAGATTTAATGGGTAAGCTAACTCAATTGGGTTATCGTGTGGTCATCGCCAGAACTGGCACTGAAGCGGTTGAAAAAGCCCGACAAATCAGTCCCTACGCTATTTTTCTGAATCCTTTATTGCCCTTACTCTCAGGCTGGGATGTTTTAACGTTACTGAAATCTGATCCTCAAACCCAGTCGATTCGGGTTTTTGTGACTGAAACCCAAGGAAATAACCCCTTACAGCTAAACAACCGTGCTGATGGCTTTCTCCCTATTCCAGCGAATTTACTAGGGTTACAGAAACTTTTGGAGCAGGTACAGCCGAAGATTTCTCCCCAGACTCGCGCTCTAACGATCCTACGGCTCAATCCGAATTTTTCTCAGGAGAAGAAAGAGGGAACAGAAGCAGGCTCTCGCCTAGAATGGACATTAATTGCCCAACTCTCTCAGTTTAATCATCGTATTCTCGAAGCAGATGATCTTGACCAAGGAGAGATGTTAGGCACTGTTTGGGATGTTGATGTGATAGTGTTAGATGGACAATTTTTGGACAATCATCATGATTACTTGCGATCGCTAGCTGATAAATCAGAATTAGCATCCTTACCATTAGTTGTCCTAGATATTCCCACCGCAGAAGCAGCGAACCAAATTGATAATTTGTCGGTCTTTCCTTGTTTATTTCCTGACAATAAACAGCAAATTCAAGAACTTTGGCAGGTGATTCAAATTGCTGCTCAGAGTCATGACCAATTTTAAGCAATGGGATAATATATCCACTGCCTATCTTCTGGGTTAAATTTTGCTTGCACAATGTTTGATGACTTGAGAGAGTTCAAGTAGCATTGCACCATTGAAACGGGACGATTTAAGCGATCGCTTAACTTTTTGACAGTAATACCTTGAGGATGAGTTAAAATGAGTTCTAGAATTTTTTCTCTTGTGGTTGGCCCAGGTGTGGGAGCAATGATTGTAAATGGCAAGGTTCCCTCTGTAGAATGGATTTAAAAGGGTCAAACTCTAGGACTGCTTGACAGTTAAGGTTGTTCCCAAATCCCCTATCTGCTTTAGCCAAAAGTTTAGGTTTTCCATCCCAACAGACTGTTAATTCTTAACAATATTAACGGAACTATTTTAAGGCGGCTAATCCATTCAAATCGAACTTTTCTAACCAAGTTAAGCGATCGCTCTGGGTAAAGGAAGGATCACGGGAAAGCACTTTCACCTGAAAGCGATCAGCCACTAAAACGGCTGTTCCAGTGCTACCTTGGTCAACAGCAGGATAAGTTCCTACTTTTTGACTACTTTTTTCAAATTTTGTCAAAGCACTGGGATTATTTAAGGTATCTGTAATTGCCATGACTGCCATTTCTTTGCCATCTTTTTTCAGTTTTGCTTCAGCAAAGCCTTTCTTTTCTTGAGTATAAACCCGTTCATATCCCTCACTCACTGGGGGAAAAAACTTGTTAAAACTGCCTCCGGTGACAGATTCACGAACAACTGCACTTGCTCCCCTCTTGGTACTTTCCTGTTGAGCTTGATCAAACCGAGAGGGAGCTTGGGTACTACAAGCACTGAGTAATAACAAAGAACTCAGCAAGAAGACCGCAAAAATTTGGCGTAATCTCAATAACATTTTTTTATACCTCTCTAAAATTAGGCTAAATATTATTTTTCTCTAAAATTTACCACAAATTATCTTTGTCATGAGAAGCTCATTATGACAACAATCATATCTAAAAAATAAAGTGATCACAGAAAAATTTCTTCTACACTTGGAAATAGTATCAAGTATTTAGTACAGAAACACTATGGCACAAGCATTCAACTGGAAAAAGCTACAAAATGGCTCAGATATTCGAGGAGTCGCCTTAGAAGGTATTGCAGATGAAAAAGTTAATCTAACTCCCGAAGTTGCGACAAGATTAGGTCAAGCTTTTGTTAGTTGGTTAAGCCAAAAACTAGAAAAACAAGCTGCAAAATTAACGGTTTCTATTGGTCGTGATAGTCGCTTATCTGGCCCGAAGTTAATGTTAGCAGTTATGGAAGGAATGACTGCTTTAGGCAGCAAAGTTTATGATTTTGACATTGCTTCAACTCCTGCCATGTTTATGAGTACCGTGACGCCAGAGGGACGTGGCGGAGAGCAGCCAAACTCCACATGGATCAATTGTTCCTTTAACCTTTTGCACGGCACATTTTGCTCCGCCGGAACCGCCGTCCCCGATATCGAGG
>JBCDDV010000310.1:0-4561 GCA_039180145.1 Cyanobacteria bacterium P01_G01_bin.49
AAACAACAATATGAAGAAACAAAGCAATTTACAGATAATTATTTTCCTTTAAATAAAGAATGCTTTAGACAGCGAAAAGAATCTGGTAAGATTCGAGAATGTCATGGAGATTTACACTTAAACAATATTTGTTTATGGAATAACAAAATTCAACTATTTGATCGCATTGAATTTAACGAAGAATTTTGCCTAGTTGATGTGATGTTTGATGTGGCATTCACTATCATGGATCTAGATGCCAAAAACCATCAAAAATTTAGTAATATTTTTCTGAATACTTATCTTGAAAATACAGGTGACTGGGAAGGGTTACAAGTCTTACCCCTTTATCTTTCTCGTCAAGCTTATGTCAGAGCAAAAGTTAATTCAATGTTGTTTGATGATCCGGATATTTCTCAAGCAGAGAAACAAGAAGCGATACAAACGGCTGCTAATTATTATCATCTAGCTTGGCAATATACTCAACGACATCAAGGTAAAATTATTATGATGTCAGGATTATCAGGATCAGGAAAAACAACAGTTGCTAAATACTTAGCTCAAGATATCAATGGGATCATAATTCGCTCTGATGCTATTCGTAAACACATCGCAGGAATTCCCTTAAATCAAAGTGGGGGAGAAGAAATTTATACAAAAGAAATGAACAAGAAAACCTATAATCGAGTGGTAAAGTTAGGCAAAATATTAGCAAAACAAGGATTTATTGTGATTTTGGATGCTAAATTTGACCGTCACTATTGGCGAGAACAAGTCATTAACATAGCAAAAAACAATAAAATCTTACTAACAATTCTGCACTGTGATGCACCAATAGAAATCTTAAGCGATCGCTTATCTCAACGCAGTGGTGATATTTCTGATGCCACGGCTAGTTTACTACAACAACAAGAAAATGAAGCTGAGTCATTTAATGAGTTAGAAAAGAGCTATGTTAAGATTTTGGATACAACAACTGATTGGAAAAGTCATTTGAATTCCCTATTTCCTGAAGAGAAAATAATGACGCGATCGCCTTAAAAAAATATATCAAACAATGACATACCAAAAGATATTAGTTCCTCTAGCTTATACCGATGAGAGAGAGAGAATATTTCTGCAAGCTTTGAAAATTGCCAAGCAAGAAGGTAGCATTTTAAAACTTTTTCACTGTATTGCTTCAGACATTTATATCACTCCCTACGGAACTTTTACCAAAAGCCAATTAAGTAAACTACTCCCCCAATGGCGAAAAGGACTAAAAAAGGAAAAAGAAAAAGTGATTAAATGGTTAACAGAATATAGTCAACAAGCCTCATCACAAGGTATTACCAATGAATGGGACTGGAAAATTGGCGATCCTAGTTTTTCTATTGTGCAAATTGCTAAAAGTTGGGAAGCAGATCTGATTATCATGGGACATAGAGGCTTGACTGGATTATCAGAAATGATCTTGGGAAGTGTGAGCAACTATGTCGTTCATCATGCTCCATGTTCTGTCCTATTGGTACAATAACGCCACAATAATCTTTTGCCTTCGAGAATTACCTGGTCAATCGTTCCTGAGAAACGTTAACATAAGTTAACAAGCGTTTGATTGATTAAAGAACGTTTCCTGGATATACAGGCGTTATCATCTGGTTAAATTCTTAACCTCGATATATTGTTAATTAACCCTATCTTCACCCTAAGTCAAGGGAGGCCGACAGCGTGAACAAAAATAACAAAAAATGGCGAAATGCAGGACTGTACGCACTCCTACTAATTGTCGTACTAGCCTTAGCATCCGCATTCCTCGATAACAACGGGCCCCAAAGTCGGGAAAACCTAACCTATAGCGATTTTATTAACAGAGTAGAAAACAATAAAGTTGATCGGGTCACATTGAGTGCGGATAGAAGCCAAGCAAGAGTACCCAACCCTAATGGCGGTGCGCCTTTGCTCGTTAATTTACCCAATGATCCTGACTTAATCAATATTTTGTCCAAAAACGGCGTAGACATTGCTGTTCAACCCCAAAATGACGAAAGTATTTGGTTTCGAGTTGCCAGCAGCCTATTTTTACCCATCTTGCTTTTAGTGGGACTTTTCTTCTTGTTACGACGGGCCCAAAGCGGCCCTGGTTCTCAGGCAATGAACTTTGGTAAGTCCAAAGCCAGGGTACAAATGGAACCCCAAACCCAAGTCACCTTTGGCGATGTGGCTGGTATCGAACAGGCTAAGCTAGAACTCACAGAGGTCGTAGACTTTCTCAAAAATGCTGACCGCTTCACCGCTATTGGGGCGAAAATTCCCAAAGGGGTTCTTTTAGTAGGGCCACCTGGAACGGGTAAAACTTTACTGGCCCGTGCTGTAGCTGGAGAAGCTGGTGTTCCCTTCTTTTCCATCTCTGGTTCAGAATTCGTCGAAATGTTCGTTGGTGTGGGTGCATCTCGCGTCCGCGACCTATTTGAACAAGCAAAAACCAATGCTCCTTGTATTGTATTCATTGATGAAATTGATGCCGTGGGTCGCCAACGGGGTGCTGGTTTAGGCGGTGGTAATGATGAACGAGAACAAACCCTAAACCAACTCCTAACAGAAATGGACGGGTTTGAAGGAAATACAGGCATCATTATCATTGCTGCTACCAACCGTCCTGATGTCCTTGATGCTGCTTTATTGCGTCCTGGACGTTTTGACCGTCAAGTGGTGGTTGATCGCCCCGACTACGCAGGTCGTCAAGAAATTCTTCGAGTTCATGCTCGTGGAAAAACCCTCTCCAAAGATGTTGACCTCGATAAAATTGCCCGTCGTACCCCTGGGTTTACTGGGGCAGACCTTTCTAACCTGTTAAACGAAGCCGCTATCTTAGCTGCCC
The DNA here is from genome assembly GCA_039180145.1 of Cyanobacteria bacterium P01_G01_bin.49. Classification (GTDB taxonomy): domain Bacteria; phylum Cyanobacteriota; class Cyanobacteriia; order Cyanobacteriales; family Microcystaceae; genus JBCDDV01. The sequence continues at coordinate 2,840 of JBCDDV010000310.1, forward strand.
GTCGTAATTTAACAGAAATCTCCATGGATGAGGTCAATGATGCCATTGATCGCGTTTTAGCAGGGCCAGAGAAGAAAAATCGTGTCATGAGTGAGAAGCGCAAAACTTTAGTAGCTTTCCATGAAGCAGGACACGCTTTGGTCGGGGCATTGATGCCTGACTATGACCCTGTGCAGAAAATCAGTATCATTCCCCGTGGTCGTGCTGGTGGGTTAACCTGGTTTACCCCTAGTGAGGATCGCATGGAGTCTGGTTTATATTCTCGGTCTTACTTACAAAACCAAATGGCTGTTGCTTTAGGTGGTCGTATTGCTGAAGAAATTATCTTCGGTGAAGAAGAAGTTACCACAGGGGCTTCTAATGACCTACAACAGGTGGCAAGAGTTGCCCGGCAAATGATTACTCGCTTTGGGATGAGCGATCGCTTAGGCCCTGTCGCTTTAGGAAGGCAAAATGGCGGGGGAGTCTTCTTAGGTCGAGATATTGCCTCTGATCGGGACTTTTCTAACGAAACTGCATCCACTATTGATGAGGAAGTGCGTCAATTAGTCGATAATGCCTATCAACGAGCTAAAGACGTATTAGTTAATAATCGTCACATCTTAGATAAATTGGCTGAAATGCTGGTAGAAAAAGAAACCGTTGACTCAGAAGAGTTACAAAATATTTTGAACACTAGTGAAGTGAAAATGGCAAGTGTCGCCTAATTGATTTTTTGCTAATTTTCAGCAGCATTCTGATTCAGAGTGCTGCTTTTTTAGTCATTTTTCAGAGAAGGAATGTAACATAAGATTAAGATGTTAATCTGAAGGGCAATTATGGAACAGACTTCATTAAATTTAGTGGCGATCGCTATCTTCGTGATGACCTTATCTGCATTACTTGGTCCCGTCTTCAATATATCGCCCTTTATTCCGGCTACCGCCACCCTAGGAATTCTAGGCTTAGCAACCATCGATAGTTTCAGTTGGGGAGGAAAAGGGTTAACGATATTTTTGGATTTATTTACTCCAGCTAAGCAACGTCAAAGGATTATTCATCATGAAGCAGGACATTTTTTAGCGGCTTATTGTCTAGGCATTCCCATTACAGGTTATAGCCTATCAGCTTGGGAAGCCTTTCAAAAAAAACAACCAGGGTTAGGAGGAGTCCAATTTGATTTTGAGCTTTTATCTAATCAAAAAACCATTAAAAATACTCCTTTACTCATTGAAAGAACCTTAACCATTTTGATGGCTGGAATTGCGGCAGAAACTCTCATTTATAATGAGGTAAAAGGGGGCGAAGAAGATAGACAAAACTTACGAGCAATCATGAAAGTCGTAGGAATACCTGACTCTCTTTATCAGCAAAAAGAAAAGTGGGCTTTATTACAGGCGAAAAATTTAATTACTCGCAACCAAATTGCCTACGATGGATTAGTTGAAATGATGGAAAACCGTGCCTCTGTTGAAGCTTGTCAAGGATTGATTCAAGAAAAACTGAGCCAAGAAATTGCTGATTCTAGATTGTAGATGATTTCCGTAAATAGATAAAAATCTTGATAATTAACCCTAACAAGTTTAAACTATGTAAGAATAAAAATAAGCATAGATTGTAAAAGTTTAGACCCTTTTTCTAAATAACAAGACGTGATTAACCAACAATTTGATAAAAAATTTTAATTTCCTTTTATGGCAACTGCACGACTCCAACAATTAGCGACATACCTCCGTCCTCACT
>JBCDDV010000311.1:0-4542 GCA_039180145.1 Cyanobacteria bacterium P01_G01_bin.49
AACAGGGAACAGGGAACAGGCAATAAAAGAGAGATACAGAGATTCTACTTATATGTTAGATTAGGTAATTAATTTTGTTTAGGGACTTATCTAGATTCAGACTTACTTTTTTAACCAGAAATGTTTATCATTCCTCTTTTATTACTTGAAACCATAGCATTACAAACAGAATAGATGAAAGCATTATATACTAAAATTTAAGCAAAAAAACACCTAAATCTAAAGCGTTAGTATAGGAAGCTTTGGGATGAATTTACTGAAATATGAAGCAAATTTGACTTATTCTGGTGCTTGTCCACCAACACTAATTCCTGTATTAAAGATTTGAGCTTCATCGATAATCATAGCCATCATCGATGCTCCAGTAACATCAGCATCGTAAATTATGGCTTTTGTTAAGTTGACCTGATTCAAATTGCTATCATTTAAACTAGCATTAGTGAGAAAAGCCGCCGTTAAGTTTGCGCCTTGTAAATTTGCGCCTGTGAGATCAGCCCCTTCAAGATTCGCTTCCGTCAGATTTGCCCCTGTTAGATTAGCATTTCTTAAGTCTACACCAATTAAATGGGCTGCTGTGAGATCAGCCCCTGATAAGTCACATCCCATACATTCTCTGGTGGATAATAATTGTTCAACATGCTTGGGGTTTGCTGCTTTAACTTCGTTGACCAATAAAAAGGGTGTTAGTAGTCCTAAAATGGCAATGATTTGACGCTTCATAATCTGTCTCCACAAGACTAATTTTAGATTAGGCTCTTATACAAGAAGAGACGGAAAAATTTAATACTTTGTTCCCAAAACTTAAGGCTCTACTCTACTATATTTATCAACTATTTTTCCTGGTTTTTACGGTTGACAATTGAAAAATAAATTGGTAATATTTTTGGCATTATAACTAGCATCTTTTTTAAAGAAAAATGATGGAACAGATGATGAATAACCAAAGAAAAAATGATAAGTAGCTCAAAAAGAAGCATGAGAAACATTCTCTAAGACCGCTTTACCTTAAATTGGCTTAATTGCACCCTCTTCCCTGAACTACTCACCCACCTTCTTTAAACGTGAGTTCGACGAAAGGAAATCTCTACACAACTGGCAACAAGTTTGAAGTCCAAAGCAAGAGTAGGTCTTGCTCAAACCCTTATTATTTCGTTAAAGAAATAATAACTCCGACCTCCTAACTCCTAACACCGAACTCACGGTATTTAAGGATTATAGTTGCGTTATCATTAAAGAATCGCATTATCAAGAAATTCCTATTCCTCCTTCATATGTCCAACGAAATAGAAAGAGAAATTCAAGAAGCAGTCCAAAAACGACGCAACTTTGCCATCATTTCCCACCCTGATGCAGGGAAAACCACTCTTACGGAAAAACTGTTACTCTATGGAGGTGCTATTCACCAAGCAGGGGCAGTCAAGGCAAGACGTGACCAACGCAAAGCTACGTCTGACTGGATGGAAATGGAAAAACAACGGGGTATTTCTATCACCTCTACTGTGCTGCAATTTGAGTATCGCAACTTTCAAATTAACTTATTAGATACTCCCGGACACCAAGACTTTAGTGAAGATACTTATCGTACCCTCGCGGCCGCCGATAATGCGGTGATGTTGATCGACGCAGCGAAAGGATTAGAACCCCAAACTAGGAAACTCTTTGAAGTCTGCCGATTAAGGGGACTACCTATTTTTACTTTTATTAATAAAATGGATCGCCCTGGGCGCGAACCCTTAGAATTATTGGATGAAATTGAACAAGAATTAGGACTGAAAACTTACGCGGTTAATTGGCCCATTGGTATGGGCGATCGCTTTAAGGGGGTTTATAGTCGTCGTCAAAAAGGGATACATCTGTTTGAACGTCGCGCCCACGGTAGTCAGCAAGCACAAGAACAGACAATCAAGCTAGGGGACCCCAAAATCGAAGAATATCTTGAACAAGAGCTTTATTATCAATTTAAAGAAGACCTAGAAATCCTCGAAGAGTTAGGGGATGATCTCAACTTAGCTGAAGTTCACACAGGACAAATGACTCCCATCTTTTTTGGGTCAGCTATGACGAACTTTGGCGTACAGTTATTCTTAGAAGCATTCTTAGAATACGCCTTAAAACCTGAAGGCCGCAATTCTTCAGTCGGGGTAGTCGATCCAACCCACCCCGAATTTAGTGGGTTTGTCTTCAAATTGCAAGCCAATATGGACCCCAAACACCGCGATCGCGTGGCCTTTGTGCGGGTGTGTACGGGAAAATTTGAAAAAGATATGACCGTCAGTCATGCTAGAACGGGTAAAACTGTCCGCTTGTCCCGTCCCCAGAAGTTATTTGCTCAAGATCGGGCCTCTATTGAAGAAGCTTATGGGGGAGATGTGATCGGGTTAAATAATCCTGGTGTCTTTGCTATCGGCGATACGATTTACAATGGGAAAAAATTAGAATACGAAGGAATTCCCTGCTTTTCTCCAGAAATGTTTTGCTATTTAAAAAATCCTAATCCTTCTAAATTTAAACAATTTCAAAAGGGAATTCAAGAATTAAGAGAAGAAGGGGCCGTTCAAATTATGTATTCAACAGATGACTTTAAACGTGACCCTATTTTAGCAGCCGTAGGACAATTGCAGTTTGAAGTGGTACAGTTTCGGATGTTAAGTGAATATGGAGTAGAAACCACCTTAGAACCCTTACCTTATAGCTTAGCTCGTTGGGTAACTGGGGGATGGAAAGCATTAGAAAAAGCCGGACGAATTTTTAACACAATTACTGTTAAAGATAATTGGGGTCGTCCAGTTTTATTGTTTAAAAATGAATGGAATTTGCAACAAATAAAAGTGGATCATCCCGACTTAGGATTAGATGCGATCGCCCCTGTGGGATCAGGAATTGAACCAAGTTAATATATTCTATCAAGATGAATATAATTCTTTTTGGGTAATTTCATGACGATAATAAAACATGTCTTCTAAACGAGAATTCACCCACCATCCGATTAAAAATTCAACAATTGTTCCCCCAGGAATTTCATATTTTATTTCGTCAGTGAGGCGAGTTTTGCCATTTTCTGATGTAAACTGGTGACGGTGTAACCATGATTTCATAGGGCCAGCTTCTTGAACATCTACAAAGAAATAAGGCTTTTCGCACTCAGTGTGACGCGCTAACCAACGAATGGGAATAAACCCTAAAACTAAGCGAAATTCCGAAACTGCACCAATCTCTAAACCGCCTTCCCGTCGAATAATTTTTACGGGTTGCCAAGGTGGTGTTAATATGTCTAAAATGTCTGGGCGTTCGTGAAATTCCCAAACTTTTTCAAGCGGTGCATCAATGAGAGTAGAGCGTTTGAAAGTTAACATTAGAATTGTAAATAATGCATTAATTTTGAGACAGTTTTGCTATCGAAATTTAAGCGTTTTTGTAAGTCAATAATATTTCGATAATCACCATAGTTTTGGCGATTATTGATGATAGCTTCGGCCATGATACTATCTAAGATAATAGTTTGAAGTTGTTCAAGGGTTGCCTGATTAGGATTGATTTTTTGAGGTCTTAATAAACTGTCAGAATCGTAGTAAGAAAAAGCTAAAATAGACGCGAACGGATTAAGGCGTTGTTGGGGAATACCTAAAGCAGCCGCCATATCTTCAATTGATAAAATTTCTACTCCCATATTGATTAATTCTACTAAGATTCGGGCTTGATGAATTGAGAGTCCTGGTAATCTTAATAAATCATCGATACTGGCTTGATTGACTTCAATTTTAATACCTAATTCTGCGGCGATCGCAATTTCTTCTAAAGACTGAAAACGATAATAAGGATCATTCAAAATTTGTTGTCTAATCCTTTGTTTTTGAAGATTTAGTTTTTTAGACCAAGAAGAAAATACCATAGTTGCAATTAGTTGATCCGATCCAGCAGTTGACGACGTTTTTGTTCAAACTCATAGTCTGAGACTAATCCATCTTCCCGTAAACGATCTAATTCTCGCAACCCTTCAGAAATTACCCCAACCTGAATTAGTTCTGTGGGATTAGAATGAAGAGAAGTTGGTTGAGTTTGATTAAAAGATAACCCATTAAATTGAGTATTGAAAGTATCTTCCCCTTGCATAAAGTACCAGACAACATCGATCGCACAAGCAATGCGAGGGATGGGTGTATTCCAGAGAAGAAAATACATAACCCCCCAAACAGGTTGTCCTAAATAAAATTTGTGTATCCCTGCAATAGGCCAAGGTATCATTGTGGAAAGCAATGCTAATATAATCCCCACTTTCCTACTTTTTGGTCGGTTAAGTCGTTTTTGTAATGCTTCCATGGAGCTTTTACAATAAATAATTATGATCTTAATTTTTAGTCTACCTTCAAGGAAGAATTTTCGTCCGTCGAGGTTCCCAGACTGTTCGTAGTGGGGGAATATTAGGAAATGAATATGGTTAAATAGCTAAACTTAATTAATTACGCATTCCCCAACGGTGTAATTTATTTTGTATACTTAGTTGACCTGAATTCGGCATAAGAAAATTGGGTATAAGATTGCGAA
>JBCDDV010000312.1:0-4534 GCA_039180145.1 Cyanobacteria bacterium P01_G01_bin.49
ATACTCTACGGATGCAGACTTTGGATCTATCCTGGGAACAGAAACCCTTGCTGTTACTGATCCCACCCTTCCTGTTAAAGTTCAAATTACAAACTTAACCCCTGGAACCCAATACTATTATCGCGCAACCGATGCAGCAGGAGACAGTGCAATAGGAGAATTTAAAACGTCTGCGGAATTGGGAACAAAAGCAGGGTTAAGCTTTGGGGTATCTGGGGACTGGCGAGGGGAATTGGCCCCTTATCCTGCTATTAGTAATGTGATTGATGAAGATCTCGCTTTCTTTGTCGAACACGGAGACACTATTTATGCAGACATCGCCTCTGATGCAGTGAAAAATCCCGATGGAACCCGCAAAGAACAGGCAGAAACCATCGAAGAATATCGGGCCAAACATAGTGAGGTGTATGACTCTCGTTTAGGGTTTAATTTCTGGGAAGAGTTACGGGGCAAAACCTCAATTTTGGCAACTATTGACGATCATGAAGTTACCAACGATTTTGCTGGAGGGGCTAATGCTGACACAGACGATCGCTTCCCCGAAACAGAAGGATTAATCAACGATACCCAACTCTTTGAAAATGGTTTGCAAACATTCCAAGAATATAACCCCTTGCGAGATGAATTTTATGGCGATGTGGGAGATGAACGGTTCAATGGGGAAAGGAAACTCTATCGCAACGAAAACTATGGGGATGATGCAGCCGTTTTTCTCATCGATACCCGTTCTTTTCGCGATCAAGGGTTAGAAGGGCCGGCTGATTTTACGAATGTTGATGATCGTCTTGAGGTGTTAAACCAATCCTTAAGTGAGGATCGAACTTTATTAGGAGAAGTTCAACTATCTGATCTCAAGCAAGACTTATTAGATGCCAAAAATCAGGGTATTACTTGGAAATTTGTCATGGTTCCTGAACCCATCCAAAATATCTTTCCGGGTATCAATACGGATGCCTTTGAAGGATATGGTAAGGAACGCACAGAACTACTCAAATTCATCAATAATAATGAGATTGATAATGTTGTCTTCATCGCTGCCGATGTTCACACAACCTTTGTCAATAACCTCACTTATCAAGAAGAATTTAATGGGGAACAAATTGCCACCAATGCCTTTGAAATTACGACAGGGGCAGTAGCTTTTGAACAACCCACCGGAGAAATTTTAGGGAATCTCTTTACCCAGGGCAATTCTGATACACAAGCATTTCTTGATTCTCTGCCTATTGCCCCTGATACGGATGATATTGTTGATGACAAGGATGATTTCGTCAAACAAGGGGTTAATGATACCCTTCTCACCCCCCTTGGGTTTGACCCCTTGGGATTAAATAATAACCTGGCCCAAGCAGACGGATTAATTGATGCTACCCTGATTCAAGGAGACTATTTTGTCGGTCATACCTACGGTTGGACACAGTTTGATATAGATCCAGATACTCAACAATTGCAAGTGACTACCTATGGGATTGAGGCCTATTCTGAGGAAGAATTATTAGCAGACCCTGATGGGATTCTTTCTCGTACCCCCCAAATAGTTAGTCAATTTGTCGTCAACCCAACCATAGATGAACCCGACGCGATCGCCACAACTGTTTTTGGCACATCAGAAGCTGATCTAATTGATGCGGCTGATCCCAATAATGGATTTAATTTTATGGGAGATGATCAAGTTCTTTTTGCCAGAAATGGTGATGATGTGGTTGATGTTTCTGTCGCCTCTGGTGGCAACCAAATCAATTTGGAGTCAGGGAATGATACCTTCTTTGGTGGAACGGATAACCAAGTCTTCGCGGGTTCTGGAGACGATATTTTGTTCGTTGGTTCTAGTGGGGGAAATAATATTCTCACCGGAGAAGCAGGAAGCGATCAATTTTGGATCGTCACTGACTCAATTAATTTACCTTCTGAGGCTAATATCATTACCGATTTCACTATTGATGAAGATGTGATTGGGTTAGGGACAACTGACCTTACTTTTGATGCTTTGTCATTAACTCAAGATGGGGACAACACTATCATCAATGCCTTTGAAAAAGACTTAGCCATTCTCTTGAATACAGAGGTTTCTACTTTGAGTCCCTCTAACTTCGTCTTTGCTTAATTCTTGATGAGTAGGATGGGCAATGCCTATCCTACTTGAGGAATTTTGTGTACTTAAGTTTCACTAAGAAAAAATCTTTCTTCTATTGACTATGATCTAACCATCATAAAAAGTTGATAAGAATGATGACACAACCAGGCGAGGATCTTGTTTCTTTAGAATCAAATAGGGAAGATTACTTTTTAGTCTGTGGACTAGGAAGTTTGGGACAGCATTGTGTTTTATCTCTCAAAAAATTTGCAGTCAAAGTGATAGGAATTGAACTCTCTCAACCCCAAGGATGGGAAATTCCGGAAATTCAGGATTTTTTAGATGATTTAATTTTTGCTGACTGCCGACAAATAAAGATTTTACAACAAGCTCAAATTGAACGCTGTCGCGCCGCTTTATTAGTAACAACCAATGAACAAGTTAACATTGAAACAGCTTTAGCAATTCGTCAATTAAACCCGAAAACTCGCTTAGTTGTGCGTTCGGCTAAGAATAATCTGAATACTTTATTAGAAGAACAATTAGGCAATTTTATTGCTTACGAACCGACCCAACTACCGACGGCTGCCTTTGCCCTCGCTGCATTAGGAACAGAAATTAGAGGTTTTTTTACGTTGGATGGAAAGCGCTTACAAGTCATTCAGCGCCGCCTTTCGCCTTCAGATCCTTGGTGTCATAGCCGTCGTCTTCACGAATTAAATACTCGTACTCGCTATCTTCTTTCCCATCATCAAGGGCCACAGGGTTTTTTTCGTTCCTTTCATCAATGGAACCCAGATACAATTTTGCAGCCTGGAGAAATCGTAACTTATATCGAAATTGAAGACCTATTAACTTCGCGGCCTTCAAAGTCTATTTTCTCTCAATCTTCCCTATCTAATTCTCAATCTTTTCTATTACTAATTAAACAATTACTTTCTCGTTTCTGGGAAAAAGGACAACAATATTTACGAGGGGTTGTGCTTATTTCTGGGGCAATTATTCTGAGTTTGTTGTTAATTGGTACATTGCTTATTCATGTGTCTTTTCCTAATTCCACTTTTTTCTCTGCCTTCTCGGCCACAGTAATTCTCTTATTAGGGGGATATTCGGATTTATTTGGTGAGTTTGAACAAATAGATCAAGTTCCTCATTGGTTGCAATTATTTAGTTTAGGGTTGACTCTTTGCGGCACAGCTTTTGTGGGAGTTTTATATGCTTTACTCACCGAAAATCTCTTATCGGCCAAATTTCAATTCGTACAACGTCGTCCGGCTATTCCTGAACAAAACCATATTGTTGTCGTTGGACTGGGACGGGTAGGCAGAGAAGTTGCCAGCTTATTACAAGAATTTAAACAAGTTTTATTAGGAATTACTTTTAACTTTGATGCTACCTCCGAAATGTTGTCCCAAATGCCCTTAATTTCGGGTCATCTTCAAGATGTTCTACCCAAGGCTAATTTAGGGAAAGCCACAAGCATTGTTGTGGTCACTGATGATGAAATTCTCAACTTAGAAGTCGCTTTGATGGCAAAAAAACTCAATCCTCATGGTCATTTAGTGATTCGCACCTCTGGCCCCCAATTAGGAGAGCATCTCTTACAAATTTTACCCCATGCCCAGATTGTCCAAACCTACGGGGTTGCCGCAGAAGTCTTTGCAGGGGCTGCCTTTGGTGAGAATATTATTACGCTGTTTCGCCTCAATAATCAAACTATTTTGGTCACTGAATATCAAATTGAACAGGAAGATACTTTAAATGGGTTGTTATTAGCAGATGTTGCTTATGGTTATGGAGTTGTTCCAATTTTGCATCAAAAACCGCCCCAGTTTTCTACCTTTATGCCCCATGATGAGCTAAGGTTATCTATCGGCGATCGCTTGATCGTTTTAGCAACCATTGAAGGGTTAAAATCGATTGAACAAGGAGAACTGGCCCTACACTTAAAAAAATGGCAGATTGAGATCCACAAAGCTGCTACCACTGATGCGGTTTTTGAAGGTGCTAATGCCCTTTCGAGAATTTCTGGTTGTTCATTGAATGTAGCCCGAACTGTAATGAAAGAATTACCAGCCAGTTTTTCTGTCCCTTTATATTACTATCAAGGTCAAAAATTAGTTCGGGAATTAAGTAAGCTGCGGGTTGAATCTACATTAATCTCTTTAGAAACTAACCCGTTTTGATTTTAATTGTGTAACAAAAACTGAGAAGATGATTTTTTTTGCGTTTCTCATTCTCTTCTCATCGATAGCCATGATAATCGAATTTGGCATAAGGCTAAATTCAAGACAAAGCTTAATTGTCTTGATAAAATGGCTCATGAACTGGTTTTGAAGAATTGTCTTGAAAACTAACCCTCAAACCTTGAATATTCCTAGACATATCATTAATGATTTCTATTTATATCCTGACCTATAACGAACAAGTAGATATCGCCGAATGTATTGAGTCTGTGAT
>JBCDDV010000313.1:0-4531 GCA_039180145.1 Cyanobacteria bacterium P01_G01_bin.49
CCCCTGCCTTCTGTTTTGTTCGCACATTTACGAACAGCGTAGGCAAATAGACTATTAAATTGACGACTTTTTGTCTTTCTGCCTTCAGATTCAGTTTTGGCAGTCTGAATTATTTTGTCTACTTCCTCATTCAATATTTCGTTTAATTGTTGTTCTAAACTTTGCAGTTTTTCAGAGCTAGTATAATATTGGGCTAATTCTTTTACTTGCGGTTTTAAATATACAAGTATCTGTTGACCAACATCCTCCCGAAATTTCTCTAATTTCAGTAAACGACTAACTTGATACTGTTTTTGATAGCCAATTTTAGACGCAATTTTTCCCATATCAATACCTTGATAAAATAGTGTCAGTGCTGTGAGGAAATTCCGATGTTTAGGAGGCTTGTTTTTCTGTAATTTAGTAACACGATTATCAATTATCTGTTCCACAGACCTATCTAAACAATCTTTAACCATTCGGGTATAATCTTTCAAAAAAAATTCTTCTTCATTATCATCAGAATTTTGGTCAGGAATTTGTTCAATTGTCTGATTTATTTCAGGATTTTCTATATTTACAATAGGTGGTAATCCCCCTTTTATTGCAATCCTATATTCCCGTAAACGTAGGGCAAGATTTTGGAGTTGTTTGAGGATATTTTCAGGTGATAAATTATGGGTCTTCGGCGAGAAATTAGCAATTCGTTTTAGTTGCTCTGATGTTGGTGGTTGACATTTACCTCTAACTCTTGCTTGCAAACGGTCTTGGCGACAAACAGCATGGTAACTTTCCAATAATAATTTATCTTGCTGAAGCTGTTCTAATGTCAATCCTAAAAATTCTAATTCATTAGTAGTTGCTTTATTAAGAATTCCCCAATCTGTAGCTAGATAAATACCATGTTGTAGCAAAAACTCCTTGAGTGGTTGATGGCATTTTACTATCCAACTTATCCAAGTTAATAAACTACCTCCTCCATTAAGTTTAAATGTTACCAAAATTTCAGTAGCTAATGATTGATAACTACTTGTTTGGTTGGTTGTAATAGTATCATCAAGTAAAAGGTAAAATAAATCTTTTTGGGTGAAGCCATGTTTCATTCCAAACTGCTTTTCCAAATACAGGCAATATTCCCGAATTTTATTAGAGATAAAGCAACGTAAACAAAGTTTAGTTTGGGAATGGGTTCGCCATCTTTCTATCAGATGGTTTTGAATTTCTCTCTCTTTGTCTTTTGAGATTTCTGATAAGTTGACTAGCTCAGGAAATTGCTCAAATAAGAATTTTCTAGCAGTTTCAATTTCCCGAATTCGACAGTTTCCATTAGTGCCAACTTCTACAAATTTCCAGTATTGGGATGTAGCAGTCATAGTTGTTATCCCTGGTTCCTTTTATTGCACATCAACAATTTCTCCTAAATCTATAAATGGACATGGATGGAACTCCTTGTCATTTCTATATAGAGTTAGATGTAATAAATCTATGCAATTTTGACACTTAGTTTTTCATCCACATTCTTAGCAGTATAGCGCTACGCGCAAGTCAAAAGTTAAAAGTATTCCCTGACGCTCGTTTGAGCATTTATAAATGTCCGTGCCCTATTTGCGTAGTGCTATAGTATTTTTTTCAGCAAAAAGTGCATATTTTCTCTAACCTCGCCCGATAAACATACAGAAGTTTAGAGAACAACAATATGCAAAGAAATTCTCGGCAAAACCCGTGTGACCAAAAACCGCGAAGTAACTTTTGGCAGTCAGCATTTCAGCACGTTACCGAACAAGTCCAAAGTATTTTTGACCCCTTAGAAGGAGATAGCGATCGCCAAGAAAAGCATCAAGTCTATCTGAGTATTGCCAAGTTTCTCGAAAGAAAACTAAAATATCCCCTACCCAACTGTATCGGAGTTATTCATCTACTTTGCAACGAATCTGACCCCCAACTGTTAGTAGAAGGGACATCTGATGAAATAACTCATAAGTTAGCATCTCATGTAGAAACCCTAATCTTAAGCATCAAAGTTCACTACGAACCATTACCAACAGATCGAACCTACAGTCGTGTCATAGAAATTTTCTTTGTCAACAACGGGCAACCAAAATCAGCTCGCATCGAAGAGCAAGTGTCATGGGATTCTTTACCACCCGATATTCGCGCTCATCACCTACGTCATGGTGCAGATAACACCACATTTGTTCTTTACCCACAGGAGAAATAAATCATGCCTGAACCTATTACTTTGTTTTTAATTGCTGCTATTGGAGGTACTATCGCTAGTGCCATCGTATTTTGGGATAAAATTCTAGGATGGGCAGAAAATAATCTATTCCCGTGGTTTGACAAACACTTACCAACCGTCGCCCCCCATGTACGCAATGCCTTTGCCAAACTTGATAAAGCTGTTATCAATGTCCGCCGTCAAATCAAAGCAGCTTGGCAGAAAGTACGGGATTATCTGTTAAAACAGGTAGTCAAATTAGAAAAGAAAACCTCAAGAGTATGGGTGAAAACAGTTACTTCCTGGGTAATAGAAAAACTAGAAAGTGGCAAACCCGTAATTAAAGAAATTAGAACAGAAGAAGAAGTTTCTGTAGATGAAGTTCCTGATGATGTGAGAGAAGAATGGTTGCGGAGACAAAAAACTACTTCTGAAGTGAATGTCACCAAAACTCGCGACCAAGAAATGTCTTATATTAACTGAGCTTCAGGCACAGAAAAATCAGATATTAAAGCAAAGGAGGTACAATTGTGCCATTTGACCCCATTTCCTGGTGGATTATAGCAACGATCGCCGCGAGTCTATTTGTAGCATTCTGGGACGATATTCGGGAACGAGTTGCCACATGGTTACGAAATCGTGGTTTAAGCAATTCCTTATTAATGGATGCGTGGATAAAATTAGACCTAATTGCCGGGCGCGTTCGTTGTCGTATTTTTGGTCAAACCAGAAAAGACGGAGTTGTGGAGATATCAGAAGTCACCTACACCCAAGACCAAATAGAAGACCCAGAAATTCAAGCAGAGTTGCGTCGTCGAGGTCATTGCGAAAAAAACATTATGAGTCAAATTCAATGAGGTAAAGATATGCCACAAGGATGGAAACAAAAATCAACAGCAACTATGGAGCCTACTATTGAGGCCAAAACTCAACCTGATACTTCAGCAATGGAACAGATAGAGGTATTTAAACCCGAACAACCCACTCGCAGTTTAGATGAATTAATTGTACCAGCTAATGTTCGGAGTCAAATAGAGGTAGCATTAAATCGAATTCGCTATCATAAGGTATTGTACTATGAGTGGAATTTGAGAAAGGTTGACCCTCAAGGTAGTCGAGTAGCGATTAATTTCTTTGGTCCTCCTGGTACAGGTAAGACTTTCGGTGCGGAAGCGATCGCTAATTATCTTGGCAAACAAATTATCAAGGTTAACTATGCTGAGATTGAGTCTAAATATGTGGGTGAAACTCCTAAACAAATCAAAGCTGGTTTTGCTAGAGCTAGTGAAACAGGGGCGGTTTTATTTTTCGATGAAGCGGATGCCATTTTGGGAAAGCGGTTAACAAATATCACCCAAAGTGCTGACCATGGGGTGAATGTGAGTCGTGCTGTGATGTTGTTGGAATTAGACAATTTTGATGGAATAGTTATTTTTGCTAGTAACTTACCCAGAAACTATGACGGTGCATTTGTACGGCGCATTTTAGCTCACATTGAGTTTGAACTCCCAGATATAAGTTGTCTGAAAAAATTATGGGAATATTTGTTGCCAGTAGAAGTACCTCGTGCTAACGATGTTACTCCAGAATGGTTAGCACAACAGTCTACAGGATTAGCTGGTGGGGATATTCTGAATGTAGTGAGGTTGGCAACCAGTAGTGCTGTGTCAAGAATAGATGGCGATCGCTTCGTTATCCAAAGTGATATTGAAGAGGCTATGATTCAAGTTCGCAGTGGTAAGGAAAAAATAGGTAGCTCCACACCAATAATTAAAGAACGAATTATTCCTACTGAAAAGTTACCATCGGATGTCAAAGATGATTATCAAAAAGTTGTGTCTCAAGACAAGGAATAGTTTTATTTTTCCGTTGTAAAATTCAGTTAACTTTCAAAGAATGTTTTTACTATTCGTACTCTAAAGCATTAATAACATCTACATAATAAATGCTGTACCCATCTATATTTATTTGGGGCAGCTTACTTATGACTTGATTTGTGGAATTGATACAAGGGTAATTTAACTATTTTTACTCCTGATTTCCCAAGTGCATTATTTTAAAAAGCTCTCCCTATATATGTATAGATACCAAGGAAAAACAAGAGGAATTTTGATATGTCTGCTTCTGAAATTGTTATGCACCAGATGTTTGCTGAAGTCGTTGCCTCCTATCACCCCTTTGCTGATTATATTGGCTATCAAGAGGCTGCTGATGGATTTATTATCTGTTATCAAGGCCAGAATGGTCAACAATATATGGCAATAGATACACAAGGAAATGTCCTTAGCGATACGACTGTGGGCACAACAAGAACAGTTGGAGTTTTAGCCGTAG
>JBCDDV010000314.1:0-4529 GCA_039180145.1 Cyanobacteria bacterium P01_G01_bin.49
AATTACAAATTCTGCGTCACCTTATGAATTATTCGGGTTAGAACAATCTGATTACTATTACGGTGTTTTAATTAAACTTAAACCCTTAAAAATCCAGAGAATTGCTTTAACTTTTAGACCAAAATTTATAATTGCTCAAACTTGGGGTTACGGGTTAGCTGATGAACAAGGGAATTTTTGTTTATTAAATCGAGATGGACAATGTATTGGACAGTTTGAACTCTCTTTAACCATTACAGCAATGACAAGTTTTGGGGAATTTGGACTATTAATTGCTAGTTATTCTCATGGAGAAGGAAAACTTTCAACCTTAGATTTAAGTTCAATCATCTCGAAGTCACCATTAGATA
Organism: Cyanobacteria bacterium P01_G01_bin.49; assembly: GCA_039180145.1. GTDB lineage: Bacteria > Cyanobacteriota > Cyanobacteriia > Cyanobacteriales > Microcystaceae > JBCDDV01. The sequence goes on from JBCDDV010000314.1 coordinate 351, forward strand.
CTTCTCCTTAATCTTTTTCAAATAAAATAACACCATCTTGACTATAGTTTAATTGAAAACTCGAATTATTTTGAAGTTGATTCACCAAATTATTAACTGTATCTTGGGAATTCGGCCAACTTGGATAACGAGTGTTGAGTAAGATAAAATCAAAATTTTGTATATCAATCGGTTCTTGATCTTTGATAGCTAATTTAATAAGAGAACGATGGGTTAAATGGGGGGAAATTTGAGGCGATGTTAAAACTTTAACCTCAGCAGGCACTAAATTAACTGCTTGTCTCATGGCTGATAAAGTATCTAATTGATCTAAATATCGTGACCCAAAATAACTGTATTTTGCTAAAGCTAAAAAGGTAATTAATGACCAACTAAGTATATATATAGGGCGACGAATTAATCCTTTACCTGCTGCTAAAGTTGCCATAACTGATAATAATAAGAATGGTAAAATAGGTAATGAATATTGATGGACTAAATCTTTTTGGGGTTGATAATCCGTTAATAAATTCAAGGCTAAAGCAGGTATTGCCGGGATCAAAGGGGATAGATAACGAGGCGATAACCCCCAAATTATGGGAACAAATAATAAAACCAAATACTCTAGATTTTTTAGGGTAAAAATACGGCTTAAAATAATCATAGGACGAAAGATTAAATTTTTGGCAATTTCTGTCACTGAATCTCCTAAAAAAGAATAACGTCCGACGGCTGCTACTTCATCACCACTAAACTGAGGAATGATTATTTGCGTGGTAACAACGAACCAAAACACACCGAGAACTAAGGCAAAACTACCAGATAACTTTTTTTTCTCACATAATAATAACCAGATTCCCATTGCGGCAACTGTTAAGGAAAGTACGGCTTTGCAACTTAAAATAATGATGATTCCTAAGACAAATAGTCGAAAATAATTTAATCTTGCCGCTAAAACTGATCCAAAAATCACAGGCAAAGCAATTACTTCTGAATGAAAATCAAAGAGATTAACATTAAAAATGAGAGGATAAAGTAAATATGTTCCTACCATTACCCAAGCTAAATTATCTTTTAGACCTGCTTGCTTCGATAGCTGCCAGAGAGGTAAAGCGGCAACAGACAAAGCCAAAGCCTGAATTAAAAATAACCAATGAACACTAGGATAAATAATATAAAATAAGGCTAATGGATAAAAAATAAATGCTGCATGATCTCCTAAAATATGATCCTCTGAAAAGGAAACAATCGGGGATTTTCCTTGACTAATTAAATAAAGAGATTGATCAAACCAACCTAAATCTAAGGCATTAGATTGAAAAAGCCAATGACGCAAACTAGCACAAATAAATAAGACTAAAACACTAATACCAATCATTAGCCAAAGTAACCGAGGAATCTTCATCAAGTGTTTAGGAGATAAAAATATACAATCAATAGTTAACAATTAACCATCAACCATCAACAATTAACGATTTTCAGACCGATAAAAAGGCTTTTTAACCACTTTGGCAGGATATAACTTGCCGCGAATTTCCACATCAACCGTTGTCCCCACCTTACTCAAGGTCTTAGAAACATAGGCAAGGGCGATCGCTTTTCCGAGTGTTGGGGCAAAGGTTCCACTCGTCACTTCCCCCACAGTTTTGCCCTTTGAGAGTACCCGATAGCCATGACGGGCAATATGTCGTCCTTCCATTTGTAACCCCACTAAGCGGCGTTCAACCCCCGCTTTGATCTGTTTTTCTAGGACATCGCGCCCAATAAAATTACCCTTATCCTGAAGATGCACCAACCATTTTAAACCCGCTTCTAGAGGGGTTGTGTTGTCATCAATATCTTGTCCATAGAGACACATGGCTGCTTCTAGTCGTAGGGTATCTCTTGCCCCTAACCCACAAGGAGTTACCCCTGCTTGCAGTAGCGATCGCCATAATTGTTGACCCACAGCAGGATCAACCATCACCTCAAAGCCATCTTCTCCAGTGTAGCCAGTACGAGCAATAAAGCCAGGTTTTTTTAGTATCGTTGTTTCTAAGTGTCCAAAGAACTTAAGCTGACTGAGATCATCTTCAACTAAGGGTTGCAGTTTTTGTAAGGTTTGTGGCCCTTGAACCGCTAATAAAACCTTCTGTTCGGATAAATCTGTTAAGGTAATAAAAGTAGAATCTAGATGAGACAAAATCCAAATTTTATCTTTTTCTTTCGTGGCTGCATTAACAATGATCATCGCTCTTTGTTCGCCTTGATAGTAAACAATGATATCGTCAATGATGCCTCCTTGAGGATTTAGTAACACAGTATATTGTGCCTGTCCCAATGTTAACTTTTCTAGATTTGAAGGAACTAGGGACTGCAAAAACTTAATTAACCCCTCTCCTTGAAGCGAAAATTTGCCCATATGGGAAATATCAAACATACCGACACGGTTACGAATAGCCTCATGTTCTAGTTTAAGTCCACTAAATTGAACAGGCATTTCCCAACCAGAAAATTCTGTCATCCTGGCTTTTTGTTCAATAATTAACTCATACAAGGGAGTACGAGAGAGAGTATCAGAAGAATTAGAGTTAGCCACAGTTTTTTTAAGAGTGCAAGCGAATTATATTTTAAGTCCCATGAGTGATTTTTTTCAATTTGAATCTGAATTTGTTGAGTCCTTACATTGTATCCCGCTGCAAGTTCGTCTCAAGCTAGACACCTGTGGTGTCAAATTAAAGCTTTCTCATTGGAATCAGTTTACGACAGAAGAGAGAAAGGTATTAGTTGCCATGACTTGTGATACACCTCAAACGACTCAACAGTATCGAGATTTTTTACAAACTTTAGTCACTCAAAAAACTGGGACTCCTGCGGGAGAATTACCGATTGATCCCTATCCTCTTTGGTTAAATGCTGATAAAATACCGACTCAAGTGCAAGAAAAGGCCTCTGAATTTGATGTGACTATAAGTCTGCAACATTGGCAAAACTTAAAACCACTACAACGATTTGCTTTAATTAAGCTAAGTCGTCCTAGTCATGAGAATCGGAATTTTTATCCTGCCCTCAAAGAATTTCAGTTAGTGTGATTTTTGTGTATTTGTTTCTAGGTAAATATTAATGGACAAAGTACGTGTCGTTTTAATCGAAGATCATGATTTAACTCGACTTGGGTTGAATGCCGCCTTACAAAAAGTAGCAGAAATTGATTTAATAGGAGATGCTGCAAATGGTCGTCAAGGATTGGAATTAATTGCAGAAAGTCAGCCTGATGTCGCAATTATTGATATTGGTTTACCTGATATTGATGGCATTGAATTAACCAGTCATTTACGAAAAATTCAGCGAGAGAATAATACTGACATTCCTCATATCCTAATTTTAACTATGCAAAATAGTGAGGACACAATCCTAGCTGCTTTTGCTGCTGGGGCTGATTCTTATAGTCTCAAAGATATCAGTATTGAGAAATTAGTAGAAGCTGTTAAAACGACCAGCGAAGGTAATTCTTGGATCGATCCAGCTATTGCTCGCGTCGTTCTGCAACAAGCACAAACAACATCTACAATAAACAATAACAAGGTTTTGAGTGCTGTTGAGTCTACTAATGTTCCTGAAAATGAGTTGACTCAAACTCAAAAAATTACTTCTTTAAAACCAGAATTACAAGACCAAGTTGAAGCTTATCCTTTAACAGAAAGAGAATTAGAAGTATTAGAATTAATTGTCGCAGGTTGTAATAATGCGGACATTGCCGAAAAACTTTTTATCACTGTTGGTACCGTAAAAACCCATGTTCGTAATATCTTAAATAAATTGTGTGTCAATGACCGCACTCAAGCTGCTGTTAGAGCGTTGCGTTCGGGTTTAGTCGATTAGTTTCCATTAACTTGAAATTATGCGAAAGGCCTAAATATTTAGGCTTTTTTGATCAATAAGCTGTTGTGCATTTAAGCTGTGTATTTTAACGTTACTTCGATTTTAGCAAGACAGGAGTTTGACATACTCCCTTGCCTAAAGGCGAAGGGATTCTAACTTCAGGCAAGACTAGCAACCAGAGGTTGTCTTACAGTGTCTAACTGGAGTTTAGACTAAAACTCCACACCCCCTCGCGTCAAACTGTACAGTCTCGTCTAATTACCAATAAAAAAGCTGAGTCAACCAAAATAAGAGATAATCAGAAAAATTTACTGAATTATTAACCCTTTTGAAAGAATC
>JBCDDV010000315.1:0-4527 GCA_039180145.1 Cyanobacteria bacterium P01_G01_bin.49
GATAATCTTAAAAGTAATAACAGGGAGTTTTTTATATGAGTCAACTTTCTCATTCTGACCCTTCCGTAATCAAGTATGGAGAACGCGAAATTGAAAAGGGGGAATTTGTTACCTTCCCCAATCCCCGCATTGGTCGGCGTTACGATATTCATGTTACTTTACCAGAGTTTACTTGTAAGTGTCCATTTTCTGGTTATCCTGATTTCGCAACCCTCGATCTGACTTATATACCTGATGAGAAAGTTGTCGAATTAAAGTCTTTGAAACTTTATATTAATAGTTACCGCGATCGCTATATTTCTCACGAAGAATCAATTAATCAAATTCTGGATGATTTTGTAGCAGCTTGTGACCCATTAGAAGTAAAACTGAAAGGAGATTTTAATCCCAGAGGAAATGTCCATACGGTGATTGAAGTTTCTCATCACAAAGAGATTTAGGTATTTTGTGCCTAACTTTATCGTCGTGTCGCGTTAATTTTCCGCTTTATTAGCCTGTTTTGTTAGCGTTACCGGTATTGCAAATAACACACCCTTCTGAATGTAAAAAGACATTATGTTCTTTACACTTAACTTGAAAATTGTTAGGTTTTAATAGCCAATCACTAGGGTCATATTTGTTGTTTGAAATTATATTACCCATGCTCTAACGATTGATTATGGAGAATTTTTCTAGAGATTTACTGTCTATCAGATAAATTAAAAAAAAGATTTTTTATATTTACTTTATAAACAGCCTCTCAGGAATTCCTGTCTTTGAGAGTTTATGATTTAATAAAAAAAATAGTAGGGAATTATTAATGCTCAAATCTATAAAAGTTCGCACAATCACAATCATAGTCAGTAGTTTATTTTGGCTATCAAGTTGCTTAATTGGCCAACCTGCTTTAGCTTTAACGAATATTCAAATCTCGGATCTCTCTTATCAGAATTGCCAGCCAGAATTAGCCCAAGGGAACGTAACTAGTGGTGGATCTAGCTTACCGGCCGATTGTTACATGATTGTGGGAAAAGCCAAAAATACTTCTGGCAAAACTCTCTACGATGCAGATGTGTTCGGACGCATTAATGATGCAAATAATGAACCCGTCTTACAAAATCGTAGCCGTGTCGGTTCTATTGCTGAAGTGCCACCAGGGATCAGTGATTTTGAACTGAGAATCACCGTTCCCTCTAATCAACCTACGCCACTGAAGTTAGAAAAATTTAAGGCGTCTGGGTTCACCACAAAAGTTACCCCCATCTTTTAGGGAGATAGTCATGATCTCAAAGGAAATTAAAGTCCTGTAATCAGCGAAGAGATCAATTGAAGTGCCAAAATCGCCAAAATGGGGGAAATGTCTAATCCTCCTAATGGCGGAATAAAGGAGCGAAAAATATTGAGATAAGGATCGGTGATAGGACTGAGGAAGGACATTGCACTAGAGGCCCATTCAGCCGTCTGAAACCACGAAAGTAAGATCCGCACGAAGATCAGTAGCAAATAAATATTGATAAAGCTAATTACGGTTTGAATAATGAGTGCAGTAATAGTCGCATCCATGACTTAATAAGTTTCCTAATTGATGACACTGTACTCATTGATCTTATATCAAAATTGGTTCAATGGTATTCGGGGAATCCCAACAAAAGTGTAAAAACTACCTAGTCTTTAGTTTGAGCTTTTGGAAATTCGGTAAATTTTCTGACAAAATTTTTAGACACAAAGGGGATGATAGAAGCAAGAAGAAGATATTTTTCTTCATCTTCTGTTCTCAATAACTCCTTTGATGGTTGGTTCTGATGACGATGGCAGTCCAAATTAGCCAGTTGCTATTACGAGGAACTTATCTCGATTTTTCTTTGTCTGAGAGTAGGCAACCGTCTCTTAAAACTCTGAAAAATAATCTATCGAAAAGTTCATCTATTAAGCTGACTGCGGAATTTAAGACTCACCTTATGTAGCTGATCAAACCAGCAATTTCACCCTACTAAGATGGAATTAAACTATGAGTGTTACAGATTATACCATAAAAACCTTTATTTTGAGTGGTTGGGCAAATCCACAACAATCTCACTCAAGATCTTTCTTTCAACGGTTCAAATTGTCCTTTTCTGGAGGCTTACAATCAGTTCGCACTTGGCTTAATCACCGAGAAATCAGCGATCGCGCTTTTGCTCATCGTGTCTGTCGGTTAATTCCTGCTCAATGTCCCTTTGAACGGGAAATTAAATGTTTCGGTTATGTATTAATTAGTATTCCCCCTCTGTGTAAACTTAATCCCTTGTACGATGAGTTAGTTGCCTTACGTTTTCGCGCTCTTTGTTATCTAGCCGATGAGTGGGGAGAAGATATCAGTAAATATTGCTGATTTTGAGAGCAGACCTTTTGTAACAGTATGGTTTTTCGGTTCAGAACTTCGCCTAGATAAGGATTTGCTAAATTAATCCGGTTCTTGTGCAACCGCACCGCAGAAACTTTCGCAAAAAGTCTAGTGATTAAATCTTCTCTCCTTTGAAACTTGACGAAAGCAATACTAATGTACCAAAATACTAATAAGTAGTGTACCATGCCTATGTTACCTATCATTGTGAGCAAGAAACGCTATGGCAATTATCCCGCTGAAAGCCTGGTATTTAGGGCAATATGAACCGTTACAGGAAGTGGTAAAGCGTCCTCCAGATTTGCGGTTGAATCGTAACAGTTTACTGAAATCTGCTTTGAGAGCCGATTTTTTAGATGATAAGCAGATCATTGAGCAATCTGAATGGTTTCAGCACTATATTGAAGGGGAAGCCGTTGAATTTTATATTGAAGGGAGTGGTGGCTATATTATCGCCAACCTCGATCTAGTTTCCCAAGAACTGTACCTTAGTAAACGAGATATTAGCGCAACCTTAGAACCAATCATCTTTTTCAGTAGACAGATCGAATATCCCAACTCCAGCGACACAATTGAGAAGGTTCTAGAAGAAACCATTAACCAATATAATCAGCGATCGCGTCATCTCCTCACCCTAGAAGTTGCCTCCCGTCCCCAAGATACACCTTTAAGACTCAGCGACAGTCAACTGCGTAAACTGCGAAAAAGCTTATTATTAGTCGTTGATGGAACACCTATTACCCAAGTTAAACAAGAAGAAACTTCTCGCTTAATACCTAGTCCTTCTATTTGTACAGAATTGGGGTATGCTTTGCAAAGTAAGCGCAAAGGACAAATTTTACTGCTGCATCAACAACGAGCAGAATTTTCAGGAGAATGGCCTTTTGATCTGCCACCCCATCAACAACTCGCCTTTAAAACCCCTACGGAATTGTCTCAAACCTTACCCTCTGTTTTGGAAGCTTTATTACAACGCTTCAAATTGGCCACCTAGTCATTGATAATAAGAAAGAAGACCCTAGGAGCATCTATTATGCCCAGAAAAGCGGACGAATACGCCGTTCATCTTTTACTTTCCAGTGGCCATCGTGAAGAAGTGCGTTTTGGACAAATTCAAGAATTTCAGAAGTGGTACAGTAACGAATTAGTCCCGAAATTTGATTCTCAAGAATTTATTAATGTTCCCATCAAAAATATTCAAGGGGAATACATGGTTGTTCGTCCTGCGAGTATTATGGCAATTCGGGTTGAACCTGTATTTTTTGGGAGTGTAGAACGGATTTGAACATAAACCCAATCATTAAATATCATTCGGATTGGGTATTATTGGATCAATCATTGTAAGAAGTTCTGGAATATCAGTTTCAATGACATCCCATAAAGTATTGAGGTTTACACGATCATATTGATGAGTAAGAATATCTCTCATTCCCGCAATTTCTCGCCAAGGAATTTGAGGATATTGACGACGGAAATCTGCTGATAACCGCTTGACAGCTTCTCCAATAATCATCACTTGATAAAGAATTGCAGACTGTTTTTCTTCATTATTGGCTAATGAAAGAATATCGAGTCCTTCAGAGAATTGTAGAATTTTTTGTGCAGCATTAGCAATATCTAATATAGAAGCTCTATCTCTGTTCATAGATAATCTGTGCTGTTCCTAGAATTTCTTGGCGACGAATCCAATTTTCACTATTCTCAATAGATTCTCGCACAACAATATCCACTGTTCGTCCTATACGTTTTTCTAACTCGTATTTTATTTTGGCAAGAACTAACAAACCTTGTTTCGCATTCGGAGCAAATTTTACTAAGATATCAATATCACTATCAGCGCGAAATTTATCTCCTAATACTGAGCCAAATAAAGCTATTTCTACAATTTTCCATTGCTGGCAAAAACTAACAATTTCCTTCAGAGAAATTCCTAGTCGCTCTTGAATTTGAGGTTCGAGATTAGTCAGCATATCAGCTACTCTCTTAAATTTTAGTCTACTCTATGAATTGGTGCTAGGAACTATTTCTGAAAAGCATGATTCTCTAAAAATAGCCAATAAAATTGTTAAATTAGGTTATGAATAAAGCGATCGCCACTTTATCCATTGGACTCGGATTGATCTTTTGTCCTCCACAAATTATCCTGGCAGAAGCACCACCATTAC
>JBCDDV010000316.1:0-4512 GCA_039180145.1 Cyanobacteria bacterium P01_G01_bin.49
ACTTGCTCTTGGCGTTGATTGCAAGGCTAATTCTACGACCTGATTAATTTCCCAAAACTTATGGGCAAGATTCCTGTTCTCACGTATGCTAGACTAAACGACAAAAAATTGCCTCAATCATCGGAAAATAAGACTCTAAGAGATTTTTTCTTGAATTTGTTGAAGCTTTTGAATCAGTTGGTGAGAACTTTTCATTTGATTCAAGTCATCTCTACTGATTAATTCATCTAATCGATTGTCATTATTCTCCTTTAAGATTATGGGATATTTTCTTTTTTGACGATATTTGTTTTCAAATTCATCCTTGTGTAAAAATTCAAATTCATCTGTTGATGATTCTCTGAAAGTCTTCCATTCTTCTTTTTCAGCCACGACTCCATAAGTAATCTGACAAAGATTACACTCGTAAGTCTGTGGGCTGATGATTTTATGTCCGATATCGAGAAGTGTATTGACCAAGCCGCTATTGGCATTGTAAACAAAGATGATTTTCATTTCCTGTCGGCTCACTTAGCTGGTAGTAACTCAAAGCTGTTGATGAAAAGAAGAGGTTGACTGAAAATACTTATCTTACCTAATTTCAAGACAAGTATTTATACTTGATCAACACTTTTGCGACACGACCGACTAAACTTGTCAACAATAGAGATCTCTTGGAGTGGCTTTGACTCGATACTGTCTAAGAGTAATAATTTGACTATTCTGTATTCTCCCCATTGGAACGAGCTAAACCAGCCGCTCCAGCTATAGCACTACTAGCCAATCCCATTGCTTCAGGAGAATCGAGTTGATTAATAACCACAGTCATTCCAATGGTTCCACCAATAGCTGCAATCACCAGGGGGGTTAAAGCCGAAATGACTTTGGGACACAAAAGCTTTTCTAGAGAAAGAAAAGTCTTTTCCTTGAGTTTGTTGTTTTCAGAGGGGAAAGATTGCATAGCTTAATACCTCATGATTGACGGTTTTGTACAGTTAAACTCTTTCAAGCCTTGGTGACTAAATCTTTATAGGATTAGCTATTTAGGTTTATGCAGATAACTTCTAAGCAGAACGAAATTTTTCTGAGTGCTAACTTTGTTAGTTTAGTCTTCTCTGCTGCTATTCCGCTTTGATCAAATTATGGAGCAAGCAATTAGAGAAAAAATTGAACAAGAAAATCAAAAGAAACACTCTTAGTAAGTCCGTTTTTCTCAAATCAGCCCTTAACACCCAACACCCTCTTGAGTTTAAAGATCCTGTTTGTATTCTGAGGGGTTTTGGAGGTTAATCTCGACGGGTTCTTCAATTTCTGCGGGCTTTTTCATTACTAAAGGTTTTTTTTCTAACTCTGGTAAAGCCACTAATTCCCGTTGTCTGTGTTTCACTGTTGTTGGCATTAACATGGGTAAAGCTTCTGCATCGTCAACCCAATAACTGGCAACTGGTAAAGTATGCTCTAGATCCTCTAATAATCTGGGAATGACCATCATGGCATGAAGTTCGCCAATTCTTTCTGCCTCGTGCATTCCGGCTTCGATCGCCACGGCCACATTGGCGACTGAACCCCGAACAATAGCGGTACATAACCCATCCCCAATAATTTCGTAGGAAGCTAACTGTACATCTGCTGACTTTAACATGGCATCGGCTGCCCCTACCATCGCCGGAAACCCTTTCGTTTCTAAGAGTCCGATAGAACGGTTACTCAAGCGACTATATCCCTGCTGTTGCTGAGCAATTTCGACTAAGTGACTACCAATGGGAAATATAGCTTCTAAATTAGGCATGGGACGGGCAATTACCAATTTAGAAATTAATTGACCAAACTTTTCGGCGGTTTTCGCTCCTTCTTCAACCGCTAGACGCACATTAGCGACTTTTCCCCGCACCACCGCAGTACAATGTCCACTGCCAATTTTTTCATAGCCAACTAAAGTAACTTCGGCAGATTTCAACATCATGTCAGCAGTTCCCACAATGGCAGGAAAACTATGGGTTGAAACAAGTCCGAGTGCGCTATCGCTGGGTAGATAAGATGATTGCATGCGTTGTTGTCGGGCTGTGGGGTGAGTTGAAGTTGCAAGATTAGTCATGTAATACTGTTGAGCCGTTAAACGTTATCTATAGCTTTCAATAGATTGTTTCTATACCCTTTAGTGTATCGCGTTATCATTAATCATGACTTAAGATTACTAAACCTTTTGATAACTTTCGGTAATATTATAAATTAGGCAAGTATCACCCCCCAAATAATCGATGAACGATCAGCCCCAAGAGATATCTAAGCAACTTTCTGAAGAAGACATTAATGAACTGCTGCGATCGCTTCTCCACAAAGAGGGAACCTGGGTAGACTGGGGAAAAATCTGTCAGAAGCTACAAAAGGCAGGATGTGACGATCAAACCTTGTTTGAAAAAACGGGTTTCCAGGCAAGTCAGCAAAACTTGATTATTGTGGCAGCCCAAGTTTACGAAAGTTTGATCAGTGCTGAAGCATCTCAAGACCTGTTGACCTATTACCTCGGCCCAAAAAGTGATATTCTCTACGAATTACGAGTTTTAAATCAAGACCAACGGGTGATGGTAGCACAGTTGGCTAAGGAAAAGGGGTTAGATCATCTTGAAGCCAAAGAAGTCGCTAAAACCTTTCAAACTTTTTCCCGTCTACCTCAGTTACCGTCTGGGTTTACGCTTCATCCTGGGGATGCGATCGCTTATCAATGTTGGAAGCAAGGCAAGCAAAAAAAGGATCTCCAAGAACGTACTCGTTTGATCGCTAAAGGGTTAAAATTTGCTGATTCTGCCACGGCACGGGAAGCGATTGAAAGGTTACTGAGTGATTTTACAATCACCCCTGAACGTAGTGCGCCTTTAATTCCGCTCTATCGCTTAGAAGATCAAAAAGAGATGTCCCGTCTCGTTCCCCTGGCAGGAACCCTTCCTTTGAGCAAAAATGAGGTGTTAGAAGCAGAAAAATTAGAGACAGTTGCCCCATTTAATTTCGTCTCTTATTCTGGCACAGGTTCGGTGATTCCCCTGCCTGGATGGCAAGCCGTATTAAAAGCGATTGATCCTGTTGCCTTGTTATCATCAAGCGATCGCTTACCCCAATCTTTGACTGGTCAACCAGAAGAGGTTTTAGTCTTAATTGATCGGGCAATTACTGACTGGGATGATAATAGTTATTTTTTGGTAGAAGAAGCAGAAGAATTAACCTTTAAATGGTTCTCTGAACGACCTTCTCTTACCTTGTTGGGTCAAGTGGTTATTGTGTTACGTCCTAAAAAGATTTTTGATGAAAATAATTTGCTAGAACCTTGGCAAATGGATGATTAAAAGGCGTTACCAAATTGAGGTTAATTAAAACAGCACCGTCATTTTGTCTTGAGTTACTTGCATAATTATTGCTGGTTGATGATCTTGGATGCCGCGATCGCTGCGTAACCATAGCAAATATTCTATATTTCCTGCGGGCCCTGTGATCGGAGAAGCGGTTAAGCCGCAACAATACCAGTTAAGTTTATAAGCTTTTTGCAAAACCTGGTCAATCGCTTGACCATGATCTAGGGGATCGCGAACCACTCCCTTTTTGCCAACCCGCGATCGCCCGACTTCAAATTGAGGTTTAACTAATAGAATCACTTCTTGAGGACTGATTAATAGATTCCATAGAGGGTCTAAAACTTTGGTTAAGGAGATAAAAGAAACATCCATTGCCCCTAAATCTGCTCTCGGATTATCTTGATATAGTGCGTCAGGAGTCAAATAGCGGAAATTCGTCCTTTCTTGTAAAATCACTCGTTGATCTTGGCGCAAAGACCAAGCAACTTGTCCATAGCCTACATCAATTCCATAAACTTGTTTGGCCCCAGCTTTCAGCAAACAGTCAGTGAACCCCCCAGTAGAAATCCCCCCATCTAAGCAAATTCGATCCTCTACAACAATATCGAAGACTTTTAGGGCTTTGGCAAGCTTTTGACCGCCACGAGAGACGTAGAGAGGCTTTGCTTTGAGTTGAATATCGGCTGCCGTATCAACTTCTGTTCCTGGTTTATCAATTAATTGTTGATTTACTCGAACCTCTCCGGCCCGAATGAGTCGTTGGGCCTGTTGGCGAGAGGGACAGAGGTTTCGTTCCACTAATAAGGTATCGAGACGTTGTTTAGGCAAGTGGTGATTAAGGAAAAAATTAGTAGTTTGATTGTAAAAAAATGCTGATTTTTAAGCAAGACTAGAAACTTCATTGGTGATAAATTGAAAATTGAGGTTAGTTACCGCCATGGCAGCCATCTCAATTTCTTCATTAACTTGACACTCTCTCCGTTAATTGCATCCGCAATTTAACGGGAGATTCTTGCTTCATTAGCTGCTAACTAGCTCAAACAAACTTAGTTGCTTAAACCCCGTTGCATCGCCTCCACAAGCTTTTTGCGGCATTTCCTTGGCGGGGGAACCCATAGCCGTTGCTCCGCGTTGAACGATATGCCCTACCGCTCTTTGTCCTCGTTGCATTAATATTTTTGCACTATTC
>JBCDDV010000317.1:0-4505 GCA_039180145.1 Cyanobacteria bacterium P01_G01_bin.49
CATCACCCAAATCGTACTATTAGTTCGTAATGCAATAGAAATTGCATCGCTGGGACGACAATCAATTTCTTTTTTGATTTCTCCTTGGTGCAAACAAAGAACTGCATAAAAAGTATTATCTTGCAGAGAATGAATAATAATCTTATCTAACGACATTCCCCAAGCTTCAAATAAATTCGCAATTAAATCATGGGTCAAGGGTCGAGGGGGTTGTTGATTTTCCAACGCCCCAATAATCGATTTCGCTTGGTCTTGACCAATAAAAATTGGTAAGGCGCGGCGATCTGAGCCATCCTTAAGTAAAACAATCGGACTCCGTGACACCGCATCGAGGGCAATTCCTGCAACTTTCATTTCAATCATTCGCTGATTCTCTCCAAAATTCTCAACTAGCAATTAATTTAGCGATCGCCCCGATTTCCCCTTCCGTCCAGGTGGCCAGTAGAGCAATGGGGTATACTTTCAGTATGCCCCAAAATGCGGTTAAGAGTTGCTCACATTAAGAGGGGGAGAGATCTTTTTTTAGGAAAATGTAAAGGATGTTTACTGGTTTAATTCAAGGTTTAGGTAAGATAAGTCGCCTCGAATCCGATCGCTTTATTCTCTCGGTTCAAGATGCCTCTCCCATTTTATCAGATTTGGCAATCGGGGATAGTGTTGCCGTCGATGGGGTATGTTTGACAGTTGAAGAAATTGTCAAGTATGGGTTTGTGGCTACTGCTTCCCCAGAAACGTTACAACGAACTACATTGAGCCAAAAAATTCAAACGGCAACTTATGTTAATTTGGAACCGTCTTTACGAGTAGGTAGCAAATTAGGCGGTCATTTTGTGACTGGCCATGTTGACGGCATTGGTTGCTTAGAAGCGTCTCTCTCCAATGACAAAGCTTGGGAAATGACCTTTGCTGCCCCACCCTCACGATTAGAACAGTGGCGCAATTATATTGGCAGTTATTTAATTCCTAAAGGCAGTATGGCGGTGAATGGCATTAGTTTAACTGTCGCTGAGTGTGATACTGCTGGGACTTGGTTTAAAGCGGCTGTGATTCCCCACACCTACAATCAAACGAATCTTTGTTATCTTAAAACTGGAGATTGGGTCAATATTGAAGGGGATATTTTAGGGAAATATGTGGCAAAACTACTAGGGCAAGGTCTCCCAACCGTTCAAGAAACCCCAGAGGTTAGCTTAACTTTTTTGGCAGACCATGGCTATCTTTAGCAGATTAGATGATTATCTCTAAGATCTAGCAAAATATTACTTTTTTTCACTTTTTGGCAAAAATCCCCAATAATTTTTGATAAAATCCTTAACTCCAGATGACAAACTGTGAGATGAGGGCCCATACTGGGTATAGTAGATACTAGAGACTACTTAATTAAAAAACATTACAAATAAGTCAAGATAATCTCAAATTGGTGTGAGGAGTTTCTTGAAGATTGACTTTGTCTTAAAGGGATAGCTAATGCTGAAATCCCCATGCTTACTGTGGTAAGTCTTCAGTATTGTTGTTACCCCAAAATGGCTTGTTAGAGGAGAGGAACCCGATGATCAACAAAAATTTAAGTAAAGACCGATTAACGCAATCACCTGATTCCCGGTCGCAAGAGAATGCACATCTAGACGATAATACTAACTCAGGTAGACAACAAAAAACAGTTAAAATCATTACCATTCAAGAAGAAACATCGCCAACCCCCATCACTTGTTTCCCTTGGAGTGGTCAAGACTGGAGTTTGCAAGAAGATTGCCTGAAAACCCTTCAACATTCGACTCCTAGAAAAATTAAACAAGGACCTCACAAATTATTTTTTTGGGAAACGTTAGTTACGGTAGGATTTTTGGTGATGGCTTTGTGGATGCAAATGCAAACTTTGCCGACTCGTCAATTACCAGAAACTATAGACAGCGAGTCTATTATGTTTGAAATGATGGATGCTCAGACAACTTTCTAATTTAATGGAAAACGGTTAATGATTTTTCAAAGCACAAAGATTAATCATTACCCATCAAGATTTAATTTCTTAGGTACTGAGTTCCTATTCAACCACAATACACCATTCATGAAGTTCATATTGAACACAATGATTAATAATCAAGGGATCTCTGGCAATAATAGCTCTTGCTTCTTCTAGAGAGGTAGCGGTAAATAGCAACATACCGCCGCCAAAATCTCCCCAATAACCTGTTTTTGCCCGATGTCCTTGGTTAATTAACTCTTGCACATAAGCTTGATGGGCAGGAACATACTTATCAAAAGTTTCTTTGTTAACAATTCCCCTCTCGATTTTAACAAACCAGGGCATAGTAGTAGATAAAAATCATAAATCCTGAAAAAACTAGCATCATTCTATCATGATGTAGAAATAACCTCAGTTCGGTTTAAGCAATTGGGAGTTCTGTTGATTGTTCATTATCTTCCCCTAATTCCATTACATCCTCCTCTCCCTCTCCTCACATCTCCTCCCTTACATCTTCACTTCTCCCTGTTCCCGACTTTCTAATAGATTTTCTTATCCCGAACTCAGGTTAGAAATAGCATTGCCACTTTCAGCTATTGTGTATTTGAATGGGAATTAGTGCAAGGGAATCGCCTTGTAATAGACTCTCCGCTTGAAAACTCGACTTTTTTCTCTATTTTTCTCTCTTCAGTGTCTTAATTTTCTCTTTGATATGGGACTGACATCTTTCGCCTATCTACCTTAGCTTATAACAGATTGTTCTTTCTCTCAATTTCAGGGAATGAGTCGTTCAAAAAAATGACAAATTTTTGCTAAACATTATTCCTCATTTAAATCTTAAATGTTAAATGATCTTCAATTGGAGAATTTTCTAGACAACTCCGAACTCAAGTCCTTGCTTGAAGACTTGATTACAGTCATCGAAATTCCTCTTTCTATTGAAACCCTTGATAATCGTATCCTCCTAGGGCAACCGAGTCCCTCTTACACAGAAGCATACCCCATTAAAGTGCAACAAAAAACAATTGGTTGGGTTAAAGGAGAGTCCCAAGCTCAAATTATTGCTCAATTATTGACTTACTTAGCTAACCAAGAAAGAAGAGTCTTTTTTGATGACTTAACTCAAATTCCCAATCGTCGCTATTTTAATCGTTATTTTCAACAGGAGTGGGGGCGTTCTCAAAGACAGAATCAGCCTTTGTCCTTACTTTTATGTGACCTGGATTATTTTAAATTCTATAATGATTATTATGGACATCAAAGAGGGGATACTTGCTTGCAACAAGTAGCTCAAATGCTTCAGGAAGTGCTAAAACGTCGAACGGATTTAGCCTTTCGCTATGGTGGGGAAGAATTTGCCATTATATTACCCAATACAGAAAGTGCTGGGGCGCAAATTTTAGCCGAGCAATTAGTTCAGAGGATCAGACAACAGGAAATTCCCCATTATGTATCTCCCATTAAGTCTTATGTTACGATTAGTATCGGAATTGCCGTGATGGTTCCTTGTACAGAAGCTAATGCCGATACTCTAATTAATCAAGCTGATCTCGCACTTTATCGTGCCAAAGCCACAGGACGCGATCGCTGTTGTTTGCAAGTTTAGCCTAGTTTGAATTGTCTGTTATGTGTAAATCAGATTATGCTATCATCAAAAAAACGATTTTTTATTGCGTTAATTCCTCCTCAAGCAGTCCAAGAAGAAGCTTATAAAATTCAACAATATTTTTCAGAGGTTTATAATAGTCATGCAGCCTTGCGATCGCCACCGCATATTACCTTACAACCTCCGTTTGATTGGGATCTAGATGCACTACCAGCGTTAGTTAAAGAATTACAGATATTTTCTCAATTTTATTCCCCGATTCCGATAATATTAGATGGGTTTGCAGCTTTTAAACCCCGTGTTATTTATATTAATGTAGTGAAAACTCCAGAACTGTTAAACTTACAACAAGCATTAATGATTCATGCAGAAGCAAAGTTGAATATTGTTCATCAACCGTCCAAAAATCGCCCTTTCTCTCCTCATTTAACCGTTGGCTTTCGAGATTTAACCAAACCTAATTTTTATCGTGCTTGGTCAGAGTTTCAACGAAAAGAAATCCAGTTTAACTTCATCGCCCATAAGCTGACTCTGTTAATTCATAATGGTAAAATGTGGGAAAATTATCAAAAGTTTATCTTTAATTCATGACCCATCAATATTTTGCGACAGTTGCGAGAGGATTAGAAGAAATTGCAGCCAAAGAATTAGAAAGTTTAGGGGCAAAAGCAGTTAATCCAGATTTTACAGGGGTTCATTTCCAAGGAGATAAAGCTTTATTATACCGAGTTAATTTGTGGTCAAGAATTATCTTTCGAGTTTTAGTTCCCATTCAAGATATCAAAAGTTATAATGCTAGTCAACTTTATCAGAACGTTAATAAGATAGATTGGTCTAATTATTTAGATCCTGAACAAACATTTGCCGTTAACTGTACCGGAAAAAGTAAACAATTAAATCATACGCACTTTACTGCATTACAAATCAAAAATGCCA
>JBCDDV010000318.1:0-4494 GCA_039180145.1 Cyanobacteria bacterium P01_G01_bin.49
AGTTACTAGTAAAAATTACATTGGCTTTTTGTACGATCGTGACAATATTTTCTGGTGGTATTGAATCGGGAGCTATTCCAGCAGCATCATAACGTTCAACAAAATTCAAGAATTGATTTCCCTTTACTTTTTCCTGGAGAGAAACTGTCGGTTTTCCATGTCGTATCAAGCTTATAGTCATTTAACTCAAAATAATGCTAAATTAGGTTTCCCGAATTTTGATTCTTCCTTAAATCTGGTTTAGGGGAATCGCTTCGTAAAGCTTTAAACTTGAATGATCGGAAAAATAAATGATAACATTGCCGAGAATCGTGCGATCTCGAAGAGATCCGCGTAGCGGTGCGCCGATCTTGTCGGTTGGGTTTCGTTCCTCTACCCAACAACATTAAGAACTCTTCCATCCCAACAGAAATCTGCAAGTGTGAATGCAATGCACGCATCCAAGTATAGTTTTAAAAAAGCTTTTTTGATTTAACCCTTCAAAAAGTTGGCAACCGTTTGATTAAAAGAATTAGGTTCTACTAAAAACGCCCAATGATTTCCAGGCACTTCTACAATTTGTAGATGAGTTAAATACTTTCTGTAAGGTTTGAGTTGCCATTGAATACGATTGAGTCCTTTTACGGGTTTAATCAATAAAGTAGGAATATCAATCGGTTGAGTGAAACCATCGTATTTCAGGACTTCATCAAAAATCTGATCTCTTGCTTGAATGGTCAATTTACTGCCCCATTTTCCCTGATTCTTTTCTTCCATTCCTAATCGAAAAACTTCTTGTTGTAGGGAAGTCCAACCGCGATATTGTTTTAAAGTACGGGCTAAGTTTTCTGCTTCTTGATAACTATTGAATGGCCCCATAATCTTAAGAAAGGGTAGGACTTTATATAGAAAGGGAAATGTAAGTTTGAAAATGCTTGGCATTTTGTTGATAAAGGCGGGATCAACGAGGATTAATTGTTTGAATTTTTCTGGGTGTTGAGTAGCCCAAATTGTTGCTAATTTCGCTGACCAAGAATGTCCTAGAATATTAGCAGAAGACCATCCCAAGTAATCCATTAAAGCGTTTAAATCAGCAATATAGTCCGAAAATTGATAACCTTTTTCCGGTTTACTACTGTCTCCATGACCCCGCAAATCAGGGGCAATAATATGATAATGAGGAGCGAGATAATCCCCTAAACTTGACCAAACCCAACTATGATCAGCCAACCCATGTAACAATAACAAAGGTTCTTGACCCTGATGCCATTCAAGATAGGATAATTCAACCGTTGATAAGCTCAGTTTTTTCTGTTCTACCATCTACAAAATACAGTCAACTAAAGGTTTAAAAAACGGCACAAATTCTGCTTGACTAACTGCTAAACAAGGAAAAGAATGCTTCCCATAATTATGGCCAATTCTTAGGGGAAAAAATGGTTCATCTTTGAGAGAAATTAAAACGCCGCCTGCTGCTTGGATAATCACCCAAACTGCAGCAATATCCCACACTTTAGGGGTTGCTTCTACACCGCCTAAAGCTGCTCCATAAGCCACTAATAGTAGATTATAACTAGCCACTCCAATCATGCGAATTTTGCAAGGAAACGGCTTTTGAAGTATTTTCAGGCTACGAGCGCAAAGATTAAATAAATGACTCTTACTGGGTTGATCTTGGCTAGTATGAATCGGTTGACCATTCAGATAAGCTCCCGTCGGCCCGGTTAAACCTGAGTCCCCATACCAATAGCCATAAAAAGACTGTTGTAACTTGGGGAGATAGACAAAGCCAAATACAGGGGTTCCTCGATAGAGTAACCCTAAAGAAATGGCCCAAATAGGAACGCCTCTGGTGAAGTTAGTGGTTCCATCAATGGGATCAATGATCCAACACCAATCTTGATCGGGAAAAATATGAGTCGTTTCTTCGGTCAAAACCCCATGATCAGTAAATTGAGCAGCGATCGCCTCCCGAATGGTTAGATCGGCCCAGCGATCGCCTTGGGTTACCAGAGACCCATCTTCTTTCTGAGTGGGAGTGAGTTTTCCTGACTGGTCAATTAATGTATCGGCAATTGTTTTAGTCGTGGTTTGACAGAAGATTAAAACTTCATCCCAAAATTGTTCCATATTGTCGGATAGGAAAAAACCCTACTTAAATTACTCTTTAAACATAAATCCTTATTTCATAAAAAACAAAACAAGTGGGGGCAAATAGTTATTTGCCCCCAGAGACATTACCCAAAAAATTCTGTCTTACTTAAGATCTCCTTTCTTAACCAGGTGGGCTTCTAAGAACCATAAACGTTTATCAATTGTACGGGAAATCTCGGTATAGAGATCGGCTGTGTCGGCATCTCCTAACTCATCAGTTTGATCAATCGCTTCCCTAAGATGGGCTCCATAGATAGCATAGCGTTCTGCTAGAGCAGTAATATGTTCAATGCCATCAATAGCATTGAAGGAATACTCTTGGATCAAAGACTCAGCAGCCGCAATTCTGGCAGTTCCCATAGCTGTTCCACCCAACGCGGTGATTCTTTCGGCAACCATGTCTACATACCCTTCCAATTCACCAGCTAGAGTATCAAATAATTCGTGTAGTTGATAAAAATCCAGTCCTTTAACATTCCAATGCGCTTGTTTGGCTTGGGTTTTGAGATCTAAAGTGGTGGCTAAGGTTTGGCTGAGAATTGCTACAATTTTTTGACGGACATCAGCAGGGAGATCAATACGAGTGGGATAAAAACGGGCTTCTGATTGTGTCCCTTGGGCTTTTGTCACTTGTGCTGTGGCCATGAAGGTTTCTCCTTGTTGTTCTTATATCCTAGATTAACGAAGATGATGTTCAAAGAAGCATTATCGCTCGACTTTTATTCATACTCGTTATGACTTAACCTAAGTGTACTCATAACGAGTATGAGTTGTCAAGTAAAAAAATTAGACTTTTTTCTCTGCTTCAATCACCAGAGAACAGAGCAAAGACAATCATAAAAAAGTTATCCTAGGCTTTGACTCTCACTTAACAGAAGATATGCGGCTACTTCGACGTTCTAAGTCCCAATGGAAAATTTCTGCTACCACAGATAGCTATGGTTCCTATAACACCCGACAACAAAAAACCAACCGCACCATCGGACAGAAGCGTCAACCCATATTTATCATGCTATTGGTTAGTTTAGTCCTTTTAGGAGCCATTGGCAGCCGCCTGATCTTCTTGCAACTCCTACAAGGGAAAGACTATCGAGAAAAAGCCGAAGATAATCGTGTTCGCATTGTTCCCAAACCGCCTGTTCGGGGCAATATTTTTGATCGCAAAGGGCGTGTATTAGCCTCAACTCGTCTTACCCATGCGGCTTATTTGTGGCCAGTTGTGGTTAATCAACCCGACTGGCCCAAAAATTTAAGATATCTCTCCCAACTCCTCTCCATTCCTGAAGAAGATATCGAAAATAAAATCAAACAAGCTGGTCAGAACGCCTCAACCCTGATTAGAATTGCTCGTAGCCTCAGTCCTGCCCAAATTACAGCCCTCGAAGAATTTACAAGCGAAATTAATGGCTTAGAAGTCGATATTGAAACTGTTAGAGACTATCCGAATGAAGAACTCGCTGCCCACATTTTAGGATATACCGGAGAACTCAATGCCCAACAACTAGAAAAACGTCGCCCCCAAGGCTATCGTCTAGGAGATATTGTCGGGAAAATGGGGGTAGAAGCAGCCTATGAGCAGCAATTAAGAGGGGAATGGGGCGGCATACAATTAGAAGTCGATGGGGCCGGCAAAGTAATGAAAGTATTAGGACAAAAAGTTGGTCAACCGGGGAAAGATGTGACCCTCACCCTAGATTTAGATGCCCAAAAAGCGGCTGAAGCTGCTCTAGGAGAACGAATAGGCGCAATTGTCGCCCTCAACCCCCAAACGGGCGGAGTATTGGCTATGGCGAGTAATCCCACCTTCGACCCCAATATTTTCTCAACTCAAGTTACCCCTGAAATTTGGAAACAATTACAAAAAAAAGGAAATCCCTTTGTTAATCGTGCTTTACGGGGCTTTCCTCCTGCGTCTACCTTCAAAATCGTCACAGCAACTGCTGGGATGGAATCTGGGAAATATCCTCCCAATACGATTTTAAGTACCTTTGCTTATCTTAATGTGGGAGGAACTGCCTTTGGTGAATGGAACCGGGCAGGGTTTGGCCCCATGGGATACGTCCAGGCTATGGCTTGGAGTAGTAATACCTTTCATGGTCAAATTGGTCGGGGGGTTGGTGGCCCCACTCTGATTAAATACTCCCGTCTTTATGGGTTTGGCTCAAAAACAGGCATTGAGTTGGATGAAGAGTCTCCCGGTTTAATCGCTGATAATGCTTGGAAGCAAGAAAATTATAATTGGGGATGGACTGAGGGGGACACAGTGAATATGTCTATTGGTCAAGGGTTTACTCAGGCAACTCCCTTGCAAGTGGCAGTGATGTTTTCGGTGCCGGCCAATGGCGGATATCGCGTCAAACC
>JBCDDV010000319.1:0-4491 GCA_039180145.1 Cyanobacteria bacterium P01_G01_bin.49
CTCCATTTGAGGATAGTATTGAAAAATAAGATGGACATGGTTGGCTTCTCCATTAAATTCAATCAATTTACAATCCCATTTCTCACACAAGTCAAACATGATTTCATGAAGACGCTCAATCATTTCTCCCGTAAAAACATCTTTGCGATATTTGGTTGTTAAAACAAGATGGGCTTTCAAGTCAGAGACAGACCGACCACTAGACACAAAATCTTTATTCATTGACACTCTTGGAAACAATAACTATAATCAGAGTAGCATAATCAGCCTACGCCCATGAAGTACACTTATCAATATCGGTTATTGCCAACGACAGATCAGAAAATCACCTTTAATCAGTGGTTACGGGTCTGTCGTTTTTGGTTTAATCGGCAATTAGGTGAGCGTTTTCAATGGTGGGAACAGAATCGATGTGCAGTAAATTCTTGTCCTCTTATTTGTTATCTTCCTGAATTAAAGGAAAAGCCTAATTACTACTCACAAAAGAAACAGTTGCCTATTCTCAAAAAAGATAAGGTAACTGTTAATTGGTCAGGAGAAGAATTATACTTGTCAGAAGTTCCATCTCTAACTTTGCAAGAAGTTTGTAAACGGGGAGAAAAAGCTTTCTCCCGTTATATTTCAGGTGATAGTAAAGGAAAAAGGTCAGGTAAGCCCCGTTTCAAATCTAGTAACCGATTTAGGTCAATGGTGTTTGAAGGAGGAGGAGTAAATATTCATTCCTGTTCAATTGGAGGTAAATATCTTTATATTCAAATCCCTAAAGTCGGATTAATAAAAGTAAGAATGCACAGATGTTTACCTGATGGAGCGATTCTTAAACAGGCTCAAATCATCAAAAAGGCTGACGGGTGGTATATTAATCTAAGACTTGATGACCCTAGTATTCCTGATCCCCCCAAGCCCCCCGCGCATTCTATGGGAGACCCTGCGTTCCTCGCAAGTCCGTGTGTGCCGAGGTGTCCTCGGCACCTTGTACCGGACGCTACGCTGCGGCGCGATTGCACGGTTTCCGACGCCCCAGAATGCTCCTTTTGCGGAACTCCGAGGTTTCTGAGGAGATTATCCGCGCAATCGGAGGAAACCTCCGAGGGGTCGCTCCCCTTATTAAGGGGGAATCAAGGGGGGATTACTCCAACTTGGGATAATTCTCTTGGTCTAGATGCTGTTCTTTATAAGGATGATTATCTAGCTACTTCTAATGGAGAAAAACTGCCTTCTCTCAAATCTTTTCGTAAATCTGAAGCTAGATTGGCTAAAATTTCAAGGCGTAAAGCTAATAAGAAAAGGGGTAGTAAAGCTAGAAGAAAACTAGCCAAAAGAGAAAGTCAAGAACATCAAAGAATTGCTAGGGCAAGAAAAGATCATGCTTTCAAGACGGCACACAAACTATTAAAAACAGGAAAACAAGTTTTCTTTCATGAAAAGCTTAATCTTAAAGGATTAAGTCGCAAAAATAAACCTGTACAAGATGATACTGGTAAGTATCTTCCAAACGGGCAAAATGCCAAAACAGGACTTAATAAGTCTTGGACTGATGCTGCTTTTGGACAGTTTTTTTCAATCTTTAACTACATAGCTGAAAAGGCTGGAGTTGCTGTGATTGGAGTAAAACCAAATTATACATCCCAACTACTTTGTTATCGTGATGAATTTGTTTTTACTGATTGCAATATCAGAGAATACTGGGATGAAACTGAACAAGTTCTGGTTGATAGAGACATTTCAGCAGCTATCAACCTAAAACGAGTGGGGCTGGACGAGTTCCCCACTATAAAACGCCGTAAAGGTAAGCTAGTAGTAGTCGATTCTACTACTCATCTTATCTCAAAGGAAGTTCTCTCTGTCTTTTGAGGCTTGGAGAAGCCCACGCTGTAACGTTACTCCGTTCAGCGTTGGGAGTCGTCACCTAATTTGATTATAGCTTCTGCGATCAGTCCTAACTTATTGACATAGACTGGCAATATTTCTCGAAACTAGGCTAGAAATGTTTTTGGCTAAATTCCCATTTATCAGCCTTTCAAACAAGTTTTTTATGGCTGATATCTGCAATTTCAACAATTCTTAATTTTTTTTTATTGCTAATCTTTCTAGCTTAGATATAAGCTTATTGACATAGCTTAGCAATAAGTGTTGAATTTTGTTTCTTAGTCAAACACATCATGCAAACTTACGACAATTCTCAAGTTAAGTACGAATGGTGGGCAGGAAATTCCCGATTTGCAGACAAATCAGGTTTATTTATCGTTGCTCACGTTGCTCAAGCTGCTCTGATCATGTTTTGGGCAGGTTCCTTTACCCTATTTGAAATTTCTCAATTTTCTCCTGACATTCCCATGGGAGAACAGGGGTTAATTCTTCTGCCACATCTAGCCACATTAGGCTTTGGCGTTGGTCAGGGGGGAGAAGTTATTGATACCTATCCCTTTTTTGTCATTGGAGTATTACACCTGATTTCTTCTGCCGTTTTAGGTGCAGGTGCCTTATTTCATCTCTTGCAGGCCCCAGAAGACTTGAAAACTACAACAGGAGGCCCGCAACGCTTTCATTTTGACTGGAATGACCCCAAGAAACTGGGCATCATTTTAGGGCATCACCTCCTATTTTTGGGCATAGGTGCGCTGTTATTGGCGGGTAAAGCCATGTATTGGGGAGGTTTATACGACTCTACCGTTGAAGGAGTCAGATTAGTCACACAACCGACTCTAGATCCTGGGATAATCTATGGATATCAAACCCATTTTGCAAGTATTAGCAGTCTTGAAGATCTCGTTGGTGGTCATATTTATGTAGGACTTCTACTCATTGGTGGTGGAATCTGGCATATTATCGTACCGCCAATGGAATGGGCGAAAAAACGCCTTATTTTCTCAGGAGAAGCAATTCTTTCCTACTCTTTAGGGGGCATTGCTTTAGCTGGGTTTGTGGCAGCCTACTTCTGTGCAGTCAATACTTTAGCCTATCCTCCCGAATTTTATGGCCCTACTTTAGAGGTGAAATTAGGCATTACACCCTATTTTGCGGATACTGTCTCATTGCCTTTTGGCGGTCATACAGTGCGCTGCTGGTTAGCTAATGCTCACTTTTTCTTAGCCTTTTTCTTCTTACAAGGCCATCTTTGGCATGCTTTACGGGCTATGGGATTTGACTTTAAACGAGTCGAAAACGCACTCAATTCCCTTGAACAAGTGTAATTTGATATCGCGTTAGACAAAAAGGGTTAAGGGGTGTCTACACTGTTTATCCGGCAAGATGCAACTCATAGACATCCGCTTAACCTTCCTAATTCAACTTTACCTCAAATTTGTCCCAAATTTATCAACATAGGAGTTTGTCATGTCCTTAGTTCCCACTGCCCTTTGGTTAAGTGTGAGTTCTTGTTTACAACGATTTAACCGTCCTTTGATTGGGAAATTATCACAACACCAGGCGATCGCCTTATGGGAATATTTTCAAACCCCTGATGAACCGCTTACTTTAGAGGTTGCCTTGGTTTTATTACATGACTATCTCAAACAATTGGATCAACCTTTGCATCTGATTGGTCATAGTACCAGTGGTTGGTTAGGCATGATGTATGATCATCGTTATCATGAACGAGTAAAATCATTAACTTTACTGGCAGTTGGAACAAATTTGGCAGTAGATTGGCAAGCACATTATTACGCCATGTTGAAGTGTTTGCCTTGCGATCGCCGCGTTATTCTTACGCAAATTGTTTACAGTCTGTTTGGTCGTCAGTCTAAGTACCAAACAGAGTTTTTGATTAGTCTCTTAGAGCAAGATTTATTATTGTCTCCTTCACCCCATACATTAGTTGAACAGTTGGTTGTGACTCCTGAAGCTATTTCAGTTCCTTTATTTATTGGTGGCAGTCGCGATGATATTGTGGTTTCTCCTTATCAATTAAATGCCTGGAAACCTTGGTTAAAGTCAGGAGATATGTTGTGGGAATTTTCTCAAGGACGACACTTTTTTCATTATTCTGATTCCTTGGTAGTAAGTGAACAAATTACTCGATTTTGGCAAACTTTATCGGGTGTCACAGATACTTCTTTTTTCTTGTCTTCTCAATCCTAATGTCTTCGTTATCTAGATATTTCTAATGATGTTACAACAAGTTATCATTACCCAAATGGGTTGGTTTTGTCCTCTCCTAATTTGGTTAGTTTTACTGTGCTTTTTTTGTGCAATTTTCTTTGCTCTACAAGATGGAATTTTGCACTTAACCAAACTCCATCAAATTCCTTGCGATCGCTGTGCTTTTTATACAGGAGAACATTGTTTGAAATGTACAATACATCCTTATAAAGCATTTACCGAAGAAGCGATTAATTGTCAAGATTGGGAAGTCAGAGCAAGTAATTCTCCCTATCTTTCTTCAAGAAGATATAATTAACTTAGGTTAAGAGACTGCAGGTTGTTGATTGTTAATTGTTAAACCATGAACAATAAGATTGCAGATTTTCCCTAAATTTATGTATAGGGAAA
>JBCDDV010000320.1:0-4484 GCA_039180145.1 Cyanobacteria bacterium P01_G01_bin.49
ATTCAAAAAATCAAAATAGAGATCGATCTTAGAAGTTTCTGAAAGATGAATGACCCAGTCACGGTAGCTAGAGGCTAATAAATTACTGTAGGCATGATAACGGAAAATTTGCTGCTCTCCCATTTTAACCCCGCAAGTGAGATCATTATTTGTTCCCTGGGCTTTAAAAGCAACATCAATTAAATAGCGTCCTTTATCAAGAATTAAAGGTTCTCTTAAACCAATTGATCCATTGTCTTTTGATTGAAAATCAGAAGCTTTTAAGGTTGTAAACTCCTTAAATTCAAAAGGAGGATTATAAGGGACTTCTGATAAACGATCTTGATGAATATAAAGATTATTGCGAATGCCGACTCCTGGAGGATAATCTTGGGCATTTCTAATAGTTTGGTAAGTATTCAAATCCAGAGAAATGTATCCTTTTTCTATTAAAAAATCTAAACAGCGAGTATCCTCTGGTTGAGTTTCTAAAATTAAATGAGGTTTGGCAGATTCAATGGTTTTGGACATCCCTTTTATGGCATCAAATTCAGCCCCTTCGATATCCATTTTCACTAAATTGGGAACTAATTTAGTATGCTCAATAAAATCATCTAAAGCAATGGTTGAAACTTCATAAGCTTGAGTTCCAGTAGATTGCTCTGCGTAAATACTATCATTAAGATGACTGCCTAAATAAATGGGAACTCTTCCATAGGATTTATAATAAACTGCCGCATGAAATAGCTGTACATTACTACAACCACTTAAGACAATATTGCGCTGACATTTATCAACAATGCGAGGACTTGCCTCAAAAGAACAAACCACTCCTTTTGGCCCCACCATACGAGACATGACAGTCGTTAACCCGCCGAAATTTGCCCCCACATCAAACACCACATCCCCAGGACGACATAAATCTCTTAACGCCAATTGCACAGGAGGTTCCCAAAAGTTGCCTTGATACCAGGGAGAAATCCCATAGAGTCGAACTTCTTCGAGCTTTTGATTGAGTCCTAATCGCTGATCAATTTCCGGTGCAAGAGCTTTACTCAGTTTAGCTTTTACCCACTCTTTGATCTGTTTCATGATTCAATTTGCTCCACTTTAGTAAACCACAAGAATGCGTGTTGTTCGTGACGATTATCATTGAAAATTCGATAATTTGGTTCTACACCTAAACTTTTTTCTCGATCCCAAGCGGTCAGATGTTCTTGTTGAATTTTGTAGGCTAAGTCACGGGTTTGTAGCACACGCTGTGTCGAGGAAAATCGAGACAATTTAGGCATCCAATCTAATGATCGATAGGCTTCGAGGAGAGTTTCGATGCCTTTGAAATACTGCAATACTTGCGATTGAGGATGAATTTCTTTTAAATACAAACTCAGGTTATACGCATACTCTAAATCGGTACTAGTATGACGACAATAGGACTTACGATAACCCAGAGATAAGTAAATTAATTGCTCTAAGTCTTCTACACTCCGATTTGCAAAAGCATAGCGGACTCCTGGTAAAGTTCGATGAACATACCAAGCTCTCATATCTTCAATTTCTGCTGCCGGACTTTGGGTGGTTCTCTCATCAGGATAGTTCCAGAAAACTCCCAAGGTTCTATCAATCACTTTGCTCTTTATAAAGGGTAGAACTCGACTCTTAAACTCCGTATCTCCTGCCCCACGAAAACTACCATCATAGTAACCAAAACGATTATGAATAGAGCGACGATATAAGGCTCCTACCCACGATAAATAACAGGTTTCTAAGTAGACTAAATCCTGCTGATAAGGAGTCCGGTCATAGGGCATAATATCGTTTACCCAACTGCCTTGTTTGTCAACATTAGTGACTAAACTATGACCAATAACCCAGTCAATTTCTGGGCTTTTATCTAACTCCTTGGCTAAAACTTCTAGAGCATCAGGAAGGATGGTTTCATCAACCCCTAAGAAAGATAAATAAGGCGATCGCGCTAAAGAAATACCTCGGTTCCAAGCAGTTTGAATTGTTTCTCTAGCTTGCGATCGCACATAAAGGATAGGCAAGTTTAACTCTGGGGCCAGTTGTTTAAAGACTTCATATTCATCCCCTGGTGACCCACTATCTACTAGAATAATTTCCCCATCCCCTGACTGCATCAAAGTTTGATGTTGTAAGGTTTTAAGAAATAAGGGCAGTTTTTCGGCTGCATTGTAGAGAGAAACAATGACACTGACACGATAGCTTGATTTTTCGCGGCGATCATCGAATATCTCATAGTCCCAGTCTTGGTTCTGTAAGTTATCCTGACGCGCTTGTTCAATGAAACTATAACAAAGCTCATCCCGTTGACCCGTTTTTCCATACATCGCCTCTACTACCTGGGCCTCACGGGTAAATCCTTTAGCTTGCAAGGTTCGCAATACATAGGGCAGATCCCCAAAGCGATCGCCATCGAGAAGACGTAACCCTCTTAATTTGTAAGTTGCTGCTACTAAATCATTGCCCCGTAATTCTTCAACACGAGCAATTTCTCGCCAAGCCCTCACTCGATCAATACGGTAGCCATTGGTTAATTTATCTCGCCATCCTTGTTTTTCTGATCCAAACGCTGAGGCTAGTTTCCAGCATTCTTTGATCTTTGCACCGAGATCCTTCTGATTTAATTCTGGCGCATTGAACGTGCGTTTGTAGCGATCAAATAATTTGAAAGATTTTAAAACTTGAGCCGTTTGAGCTTCTTCGAGGGGTTTTTTAAGTTGAGTTTTTGCCTCAGCTAAGGTTTTTTTCAGTTGTTGGTAGGTGGGTTTAATTTGGTCTTTGACTTGGGTTTTTACCGCTTTGATTACTGGTATTTTAGAAAGACTAAAGCCTTCTTGCCCAGACTTCCAATAGGTAAATAGTTGAGTATACCATTGAGCTAATTCTGCTTGGGTTTCTGTATCAGCAGCAATGAAATCATTATAGATATCTTCTAGCTTGGGATCGTTAACCTCTAGATTGGCACTTTGCAATTTATTGACTAAGTTTTGTCGATATTCTTCGTAATTGTCTAACACATAACTAATGGTAGGTAGACAAGCATAAATATCATCAATATCAATGGTAATGAAGGGGACTTCTGGAAAAGTTTCTGTTAGAAAACGACAAACCCCTGCCCCATTACCAATGGCTGTGGGACAACCAGAGAATAATGATTCTAGCGCAACTAAATTTAAAGTGTCATATCTTGAGGGAAGAAATGTCAGGGATTTATTCGCAAATTGTTCACTTAATTCTGCTCGTTTCATGGGAGGAAGCATCATCAGATTACTCTGTCTATGCTTCACCATTTCTTGGAGATAGGTTTCAGAGGATTTGGTGCTATTGTAGTTATAACTATGCGGCCCAATAATTTGTGCTTTGTAATAACTAGATTGAGATAACCACCAAACTAAATCGATGAAAATGTCTGGCCCTTTTCGCTTCTCAGTTCGCCCGATAAAATTCAGAGTTGGTGGAGCTTGAGAGGGTAAACATTGCGTAGGTTTAGGTAAGTCAAGAAAATGCAGAGGATTATAATAATAACTTTCAAGTCCTTGAATATCTTCTTTCCATTCATCAAGATAACTTTTGCTGATACCATAGCGAATATCTACTACTTTGTATTGCATTTTTTCTTGCAAATCAAGGGGGATATTTGCTTGTCCCCAATCAAACCAGTCAAGTTTGAGAGTCTTCGAGATTTTTCCGTGCATTGACAAAGCAATGCGATTAAACTTAACTTGATGTTGTTGCAAAGCTGGACGTAAAAAAATGCCCCATTGTTCATAATCTGGGACATCAACGATATCAAATTGCTGACTAGCAACAGAAGCAGAAATATTACTTGCCTCTATAAATGCTTTTTCTACCCACTTCGGCGGTGTTACTTCAAAAAAGTTTTTAAAGTCACTAATCGCAAATTGCTTTTTGTAGGGAATTGCCGTTGCATTAGCGGGCCTAGAATTATTTAAGGGTTCCTTTTCTACAATATAGTAAAATTCGATGTGAGGATTTTTTTTAATAATGCTGCGATAAAAGGTTTGACCACCGCCAACTTTACTAAATAAATCGAAATCAGCAATAAGGACTTTCATAAAATATTAATAAATTACCTTTTTTTATTCGAGAGTGGGGATGGCATTCGTAAAATCTTAGGCACAATAGGTCAGTAAGTCAACTCATAAATTATCAGAAATATTAATGCCTTACTCTATATTAGTTTACAATAACTAATCATATCGGTCGTGCTGGGTATTGATAAAGGATGCTCATACTAACAAATTTATGGTGCTTTTGACGCTTAGGTTTTTAGGGAAGTTCCTGTCCTTGCTCTATTTTCCCTGTTCAATCAAGTCTTTATATTGACGGTATAAGTTACGATAATCATATTCCTGGCTAAATTGTAGAGCATTTTGACCAATATCTTGTCTTTGCTGAGGATTATTTAAAAGTTTAGCAATAAGAGAGGGATATTCCTCTAGGCGATCGCAAAGAATCCC
>JBCDDV010000321.1:0-4481 GCA_039180145.1 Cyanobacteria bacterium P01_G01_bin.49
CACAGACCAATTGATAAGTATCATTCTCATGAAGAAAGCCGATATCTGAGCGACTATGAATCTGCGATCGCCCGATGACTAAATGAGCTAACCCTTGAGTATTCCAATCTGTTTTTAATTGAACAGGTTGAAGATGTTCAGCAATTTCTAATCCCATTTGCTTTAGGGATTGTAAGAGGAGTTTCTTATTAGAATACTGAGTTCTAACCGTTGAGAAATGAGACATAACACCTCAAGTTAATTAATGAATTAATCACTCATTAATTTGTCGTCAGACAAAAAGAAAAACTGGAGTGATTAACTCCAGTTTGATCAAGAAATTGACAGGAAGTTTTCACTTAGGAAAGTTTGGGAAAAATAATTTCACGGCTCCTGTGCCAATGGCTAAAATGAAGCCAACCACAACCGAACGATTGATAAATTCTTGAGAGTCTAAGCGTTTACTGATTCCTTTAACCTCTTCTGATAAGCGGGCTTGTCCTACTTTTAAATCGTTGATATCATTGTTTAGAGTATCTAACTTAGTTTCGATTTTGTCGATCTTGGACTCAAAATTTTGCTCCATTTTGTCTAACTTACTATTGATCTGTCCTAAGAGTTCTGGCAATGAGTAAGTGACGGTAATGGGTGTTTCAGTCTCAGACATTATGTTATCCTTTAAATTAGTATAGATATTTTTGTTGATGTATCCCTTCGTTAACAATTAAGGGATACATTCTAATTTTCTCTTAAAAAGGTTCCGTTAGGAATCTTTTACTCAGTTTCAGATTGTTTTAAGTTGCTGTTTAATCTTTTGATTGCGCTTTTTGATTTGTCTCAATCTAGCTGAGGCTAGACGACTTTTATCGTTACGTTTACCCATTTTTCGAGGGCTTTCCCAGGATTTTATTTTCATATTTATCCTCACAAATGAAGGGGAGTTCTCTGTTGCTTGACTAACTCCAATTTAACCGAGTTAATTTCAGTTTGCAGTTGTTGTGCTTGCGCCATCAAATCTATGACTAAAGTAGTTAGTGTAGGTTGTTTAGTTTTCTTCTTAGGTTGACTAGCACTAACTTGTTTTTCCAGGGCAGAGAGCTTCCTTAGTAGTGCCTGAATCTGATTACGACGTGCGATCGCGTATCTCTTGGCAGAGGAAGGCGCGGTCGCTTTTGTCTAAAAAAAATGAACTTGAGTGAGAAGAAGTTTCTTCCTAAGCTGACTCAGGAATTTTCGGCAGAGATTGGAACCGAGATTGGAAAGCGAGGCTTTCAGGGGAAGGATTATTATCTCCTGGAGGAATTTCTGATTTAATTCGTTGAACTTTATGAGAAGAAACAGAGGGAGGGGTATCGGTTTCCCCATCAGGAATACGAATTAACAAATCTCCAGGCTGACAATCCAAGATTTGACAGAGCTTATCTAAAGTTTCCAGAGGAATAGATTTGGCATCACCATACTCAATTCTCTGAATATTTTGGAGGCTCATTCCCATCAACTGGGCTAGTTTGTTTTGAGAGAGCTTACGAGTAGTTCTCAATTGTCTAAGTAGGATTTTCACAGTCATGCCCTCAGCTTATCAGTTCTACAGTAGCACAGATGTCCAAGCATTAGTTGGTCAAGCAAAAATTGTCCAAATATTGGTTGACAATACCAAGTGATACTTGGTAAGATTAACTCATGGATGAGGAAAGTAAACCGCCTCACCAAGAATTAAAAATCCAGGTTTGACTAGCTATATCGAGCTAATGACTGTTCTTACCTAACAGCACCTTGAAAACCCAATATTTCCCTGTTTTCCGAAACTAGCTGTCCAGGTAGTACCAAGGTGGGAAGCACGAAACAGAGGAGCGACCCCTCGGCGGTTTCCGCCGATTGGGAATGCGCGGAGAGCGAGGACTCAGGGAGTTATCTGTAAAACCTTACCTTTCTCAAAAATGTCACGCCTGGCGTGAAGATCAACATTCCTTGATTTAATTTCTCTTAGTTTTTGTCAAAAAACAAAAAAGAGCAAGAATATCCAAAATTCTCGGCTCTCAACAAAACATATTTTTCTAATTCCATCATGCCACAACTAACAGCATTTCGACCAAACCGCTCATTGCAAGCATCCGAAACTTGCTCTAATTGTCCGAATTTCCAAAACTTTTACGATGAGCGATCGCGTGGTTGGTGTTCGCACTTTGATCAAGTGACTCGGACTCATCATCCTCGCACAGCCACTTGTAATGCAACCATAGGTGTTCCAAGTCACCGCGCATGCCCCGTAGGAAACCTCGCCGGGGTCGCTCGTAAAGTGCAAAGCCATCAATCTGTGATGGTGGAACTCATTACCCACGAACTTGATATTGATCCAGAAGACGGCTTCACTTCTCCTAAAGACGAACAAACTATCAAAATTGATGTCCCTAAGATTTTTCGTCAAGTCGTAGAACAGGTCATTGCTTCGCACCAAAAGTTCACGGGTTATTACGTGGCTCGATTCTGGAAGCCAGAGGAGGACGAGTTTTAGAACTCGTAAAAATGGGGGAGTCTAATGATTCTCCTCACCACACAAGAGCAAACAACGCACTTTTAGGCGCGAAAGAATATTTCCCAAAAATTAATGAAAGAGAAAAGAACCATGACTATTGAGAATACCCAAGATGCGGTTGTTTTCATTCAGAAACAAGGAAAAGCTCTCGAAAATTTAAGACACCATCTAAAACACGAATACCACTACTTTGGCGACGGTGTAGATAGGGTGGAACCCTCTGCAACTAATCCAGAATATTTACTAAAGTTAGGGGCTTTCCTTGCCTTACAGAATGTTCTTGAATTCGACAAATCCTGGCAATTTGACGGCTACTGTCTCAAAAACCTCATTCCTGAAAATTTATGCGAGTTACTAAGAACAAATTTCGGCAAAGAAAACTCATAATCACCCAACAGCAAATTGACACAATGGCAGAAAATCTAGCCTCTGAGCTAAACCTGCGTTCTTACAATCATCTTGCTCTGGTAGAGTCAATTTCTAGACTGATATCTGAATTAATCAAGGATGCAACTAAATACCCGTCAAGGTACTTTGAGACAGCTAATCTCCTTGAACACATAAAAGCCATAGCTGATAAAGACAACAAGATAACTGAGGAATAGGATATGATCAATACACCAGAATTTCTTCACCAATTTGACGACGAAATCACGACATCACAACAGATTCCTTTTTGCCAAGTTCATAATCCCGAAAATTTACCCTTATCGAAGATTAAGCAATTCAATCTGCCTTGGGGCATTTTTATCCCAGTTGAGCAAGCCGAGTTAGCCGAACTAAATATCCCTGACTACTTTACTCCGATGCGCCTACTTTAACCAAGATAGTTCACAGCAGCGAGAAGAAGATGGCTTTCTCACTCAGAAAATAAGATTCAGCCTCATCCATCGCTCCAAAGGGATTGAAGTGCAGCAAAAGACTAACAATGGCTGGCAATACGTTGGGGAAGCTTACCAGCAGGGAAATTTGTCAAATTACGGGGAATTAGCCTCCCAAGACAGAGAGCATTATCGACTGAGAACAAGGTACTTACTCTTGTTCCTAGATGAGAACAATAACCCCTTACATCGTATTCCCCTGAGATTAGGACTAGGAGCCGGAACAGGAGGAAGTGTAGGCGAAGAAGTCAAAGTTTTTCGCACTGAAATAGAAAAGGTGTTTTTTAAACTGAGGAAACAACCATAGAAAGCGTTGACGAATAAAGCCCATGCACTTACCGTACTAGATTTGAAGTTGGGAATTCATAAAGGCGAGGGGAAAGCTCCGTTTGTCTGCCCAGTAGAACGCCTAGCTCCTGCCATTGACCAGGTGGGGAAAGAAAAGGTTATTGAACGTAGAGAACGTCAAGTTAAGCTGATTGGAACCCCGATTGAGTCATTGCTTATTCCCAAATCCTCTCAGACAGGACAATTGATTTTATCACTGTGGGAGGAATACCAAGACTTTCCGACAAGATTCAAAGATGAGACTTCGGCCGAACTGGATTCCCAAGACGAAGGAGAGTCTGAGTTTGACTTCTAAAGAAAAGGGGGAAGATCTGAAAAGGCTCCCCACAAGATACTTGCATTCTTCACTCAAAATATTCCCAAAATTTTTACACCATGAATATCATCACTCCAACCTCGTTAACCCCAGGTCAAACAGTCAAAGTATTTGACCCCGATGAACCCCCCACAGAATGGGTTGACTTCACCATTATCCAAGTTCAAAAGCAGCGAGTGGAGTTACTGAGTCCTAACAAAGAAAAGACTTGGGCTAACCTCGACGACCTTTTCATTGAGCAATCACAGCACGACACACATAATGAGCCATGAAAAAGACTTTTAGCCTTGAAGAACTAAAACACAACCTAGAGCATTACCGCAGTCAGTTACGTTTTGCCAACCGCGAAGGAGTCTCTATGATCAGGCGGCAGATAAGGAGACTCGAACGACAAATCAAAACGATTGAGAGGAAAACTAATTAA
>JBCDDV010000322.1:0-4461 GCA_039180145.1 Cyanobacteria bacterium P01_G01_bin.49
TAATCATTCATTGTTCATGATTGTAATTTGATTCCTATTCCCGGCTCCCTGTCTCTTCCTCTGCCAGTCTCTCCACCGTCACAAACCTTAATCGGATTAGATGACAGCAGCAGCTTTTCGTGCCGCCGTTGCTTCATCAGGATGAATTCCCAAGCGGGTCAAATTGAGACGACCTTTATTGTCGATTTCACGAACTTTGACCACCACTTCATCACCGACAGCCACTTCATCTTCAACTTTGCCGACTCGTCCCTCTGCCAACTGAGAAATATGAATCATACCCTCTTTCCCTGGCAACACTTCCACAAAGGCCCCAATTTGGATAATACGAGTAACACGGCCCACATAAACTTCCCCTTCATTGAGTTTACGAGTCATATTGTAGATAATTTGCTTCGCTCTTTCGGCTTTTTCAGCTTCAATAGCGGCGATGGTTACAGTTCCATCATCAGCAATATCAATTTTAGAGCCAGTTTGTTCCGTAATGCCCTTAATGGTTTTGCCCCCAGGCCCAATGACTAAGCCGATCATTTCGGGATCAATCTTCATGGTTAAAAGACGTGGGGCATAGGGAGAGAGTTCATTGCGGGGTTGATCAATGGTTGCCAGCATTTTTTCGAGAATATGTAAACGGGCCGGCAATGCTTGTTGAATAGCTTTAGCCACTACTTCCATGGGAAGTCCTGTAATCTTCATATCCATTTGCAGAGCAGTGATACCGCTATCGGTTCCAGCCACTTTGAAGTCCATATCTCCTAAAAAGTCTTCGATGCCCTGAATATCAGTAAGGATACGCACTTCATCCCCTTCTCGAATAAGTCCCATGGCTGCACCACTAACTGGCTTAGTGATAGGAACCCCA
Source organism: Cyanobacteria bacterium P01_G01_bin.49 (assembly GCA_039180145.1). Classification (GTDB taxonomy): domain Bacteria; phylum Cyanobacteriota; class Cyanobacteriia; order Cyanobacteriales; family Microcystaceae; genus JBCDDV01. The sequence continues at coordinate 863 of JBCDDV010000322.1, forward strand.
GCATCCATCAAAGCCAAGGTAGATCCACAGACAGATCCCATAGAGGTAGACCCGTTAGAAGATACCACTTCTGATACTACCCGTAGCACATAAGGAAACTCATTTTGAGGGGGTAAAACTGGAAGAATTGCCCGTTCTGCTAAAGCCCCATGACCAATTTCTCGTCGTCCTGGAGAACGCATAGGCTTAGTTTCTCCTACGGAAAAAGGAGGGAAATTATAGTGGTGAAGATAGCGTTTTTCGTCTTCGTGGTGTAAATCATCTCCTAAGTCTTGGGCATCTCCAGGGGTTCCTAGGGTAGCTAAAGATAAAACTTGGGTAAGCCCTCTGGTAAAGAGTCCTGAACCATGTACCCGTTGTGGTAAGAGGGCAACACGACAGGAAATTGGACGAACTTCATCCAGTTTACGGCCATCGACGCGAACGCCTTCGCTGACAATTTGGGAGCGCATTAGCTTTTTCGTCAAGCTTTTGTAGAGCTTGCCAACCGCTTTAGCGTCTTCTGTGGTGGCAACTTTGACGGGATCTTCTTCCGGGAGTTCGGCGATCGCCTGAGTCACTTCGGTTTCTTTGATCTCATCTAGTGCTTCATCCCGTTGAGCTTTATCAAAATCGTATTGCACCAAGACTTTTTTGATAGACTCAGCCGCGCGATCGCTGATAAATTTTTCTAGGGCTTCGTTGATCGCAGGAGGTTCAGCAACGGCTAATTCAATATTTAATTCTTCCATGACTTCCCGTTGGGCTTTGATTAAGTCCCTGACAGCTTCATAGCCAAAGTCAATGGCTTCAATAATGTCTTGTTCAGGAAGTTGGTTCGCCCCTGCTTCTACCATAACGACTCCATCAGGACTTCCGGCAACCACCAGATCAAGATCGCCGTTTTCCACTTCTCGGTAGGTGGGGTTAATAATAAAGTCATCTCCAACTAACCCCACTCTAACGGCTGCCATGGGCCCATAAAAGGGAATTTTAGCTTGAATCACTGCAATAGAAGCCCCTGTTACTGCCAACACATCTGGAGGAACTTCTTCATCCATGGATAGGGTAGTGGCAATGATCTGGACATCGTCTCGTATCCATTGGGGAAACAGAGGACGTAAGGGGCGGTCAATTAATCGACTAATGAGAATGGCTCTTTCTGGAGGACGGCCTTCTCTCCGTAAAAACCCTCCTGGAATACGCCCTGCGGCATAGAGCCTTTCTTCATAATCCACAATTAAGGGTAGAAAATCGATTCCTTCTCTCCCTGCTGCCCTAGTCGCAGTTACCAAAACTGCCGTATCTCCAGATTGAATTAAGACGGCTCCCCCTGCTTGGGGGGCAAGCATTCCCAGCTTGAGCCGAATATCTCGTCCGTCAAAGGATATTGACTTGTCAAACTCTTCCATGTAGCGTTTGTTCCTTTTTTTATCACGTTTCTTCTTCTGTGGCAATCCTAACATTTTAGGGAACTTGGCGCGATGATTTGAACCGTGTAACTGTAGTTACTTCATCTAATTGACATTGCTCTTAAACTATGGGTGAGGCAAGTCAGCAGCATGATGTTACTAGACAGGAGTCTAAAGAGTTATGAATAGTCAAGCCTTAGAAACTCAAGCAAAAGTTGTTATTATTGGCGGTGGATTTGGTGGCTTATATACAGCCCAAGATCTCAAAAATACCCCTGTTCAAGTAACCCTCATTGATAAACGGAATTTTCACCTTTTTCAACCATTACTTTACCAAGTAGCTACGGGTATTCTCTCTCCTGCTGATATTTCTTCTCCTTTACGATTAGTGTTACGTCAGCATAAAAATACTAAAGTTTTGTTAGATCATGCCATCGATCTCGATCCCCAAAATAAATTGATAAATTTAGCCGATCACGAACCCATTCCCTATGATGTTTTAGTGTTAGCTACAGGGGTTAGTCATCACTATTTTGGCAATGACCATTGGGAAACCCTCGCACCAGGTTTAAAAACCATTGAGGATGCGATCGAAATTCGTCGCCGCATCTTTATGGCGTTTGAAGCTGCCGAAAAGGAAACTGATTCGGTGAAACGTCAAGCTTGGTTAACTTTTGTGATCGTTGGTGGTGGCCCCACAGGAGTAGAATTAGCAGGAGCGATCGCTGAAATTGCTCACGGTGCGCTACGGGGAGACTTCCGCAACATTGATCCCAAAGATGCCCAAATTTTACTGATTGAAGGGTTAGATCGGGTTTTACCCCCCTATCCTCCTGAATTATCGGCCAAAGCGGCTGAGGATTTAGCCCATCTGGGAGTCACAGTACAAACCCAGTCTATGGTGACAGATATTAATGATCATGTGGTGACGGTGCGTCAAGGGGAACAACTCAAACAAATTGCGGCGCGAACTATTTTGTGGGCAGCAGGGGTCAAAGCGTCAAGAATGGGTAAAGTTTTGGCCGAACGCACTGGCGTAGAATTAGACCGGGCAGGAAGAGTTGTTGTTGAACCGGATCTAACAGTTCCAGGATACTCTGATATTTTCGTCTTAGGAGACTTAGCTAATTTTCCTCACCAGGGAGAACGTCCTTTACCTGGTGTTGCACCTGTGGCCATGCAGCAGGGGGCTTATGTGGCGAAATTAATCCAAAAACGTCTCCAAGGAGAGTCTTTACCTCCATTTGTCTATAAAGATTATGGCAATATGGCGGTTATTGGTCAAAATAAGGCAGTGGTGAATTTAGGGTTTGCTAAACTTTCAGGGTTTCTTGCTTGGTTTATTTGGGTTTGGGCCCATATTTACTATCTCATTGAATTTGATAATAAATTGGTGGTGATAGTTCAATGGGGTTGGAACTATTTTACCTGGGGTCGTGGGGCCCGTCTAATTACAGGAATTGGGGAAGGCAAACGCAAAGTTAAACCTGAAGAAATATCTTCTGAACCAACAGAAAAAGTCACTTCTACTATTCGCTAAAATAGATAAAGGGTGGGCATTACCCACCTTATTTTTTATTAAAAGTAACAAGGATTAAAGCAATGAATAGTCCTGTCGAAGTTACACTAGAGTCCTTAGAATTATCTAACGATCAGTTTTATCAATTGTGTCAAAATAATCCCGATCTGAGGTTTGAACGCAATGCTCAGGGAGATTTAATAATTATGTCACCAACGGGGGGAGAAACTAGCGATCGCAATTCAGAAATTAATTTTCAACTGAGACTTTGGAATAAGCAGTATAAACTGGGCAAAGTATTTGAATCTTCTGGTGGTTTTAGGCTTCCAAATGGTGCTAATCGTTCTCCTGATGCTGCTTGGATACCGTCTAATAAATGGAATGATCTAACAGCCGAACAACGCCAAAATTTTGTTCCTTTATGTCCTGATTTTGTCATTGAATTGCGTTCTCCTAGTGATAAGCTAACTTCTCTACAAAAGAAGATGCAAGAATATCAAAAAAATGGTACTTGTTTAGGATGGTTAATTAATCCCCAAGATAGACAAATTGAAGTTTATCGGCAAGGAAAAGTCGTTGAAATTTTGCGTGATCCTCAAACATTATCAGGGGAGGATGTGTTACCTAAATTCGTCTTGGATCTAGAATTAATTTGGTAAATTATCCCTGTTTCAAAATCAACGCAAAAA
>JBCDDV010000323.1:0-4450 GCA_039180145.1 Cyanobacteria bacterium P01_G01_bin.49
GATATTGATCGGGTCTTATTGGTGGGAGGAACAACGCAAATTCCTGCTGTGAAAACTTGGATCAAAGCGTATTTTGATGAGTCAAAAATTAAATGTGATCGCCCCTTTGAAGCGATCGCTCAAGGTGCGTTGCAATTAGCTCAAGGATTTGAGGTCAAAGACTTTGTTTATCATAGTTATGGGGTAAGGTATTGGAATCCCCGTAAAAACCATCATAGTTGGCATTCTATTATTAAATCAGGACAACCTTATCCGATGAATAACCCCATAGAAATTATGTTAGGGGCATCGATAGAAAATCAGCCTAGTATTGAATTAATTATTGGAGAATTGGGCGTAGAAACCGGAGGAACAGAAGTCTATTTTGATGGCGATCGCTTGATAACTCGTTCCTTGGAAAGTGGAGAGACTAATGTTAAGCTGTTAAATGATCAAGATGGCGCGAGAACAATTGCTCAATTAGATCCGGTTGGAACCCCTGGAAAAGATAGAATTAAACTACAGTTTTGGGTAGATGAACAGCGATTTTTGAGGATAAATGTAGAAGACTTATTAACACAAACTTATTTAGCCAATAATCAAATTGTGGCTCAATTAAGTTAGGGTCTACTAAATTTCGTAAATATAGAGACGTTGCTAATAACGTCTATAACGTCTCTATATCAGAATCGTTGATTGTTCAGTTTTCTTCTTTTGTCGTTGCTTGTTGCGCTTCTGCCTGGACACAATCTAAGACACGCACAATGACCGCAGCCGTGTAGTCACGAGTTGCTTTGCTTTCAGGAGAAAATTCTGTCCCTTCTTCCTCAAGGGGAGTCGCAACACCGCAATAACCTGACATTTGGGTAATGGCATTTTTGGCCCAACTATCAGAAATATCGGAGAAAGCGACAGGTTCTTGAGTTTGTGGCAGTTCTGAGGGCAAGTTAAGTTTTTCCTTGAGATGAAGTGTAATGCGTTGCATTGTATCAATTAGCTCAGCACGAGTAATTGTTTCTGCTGGCTGCAATGTATTGTTTAGATTGTTAATATTAAGAAAGTTCGACTGGGCCCATTTGATTTTTTTAGCACTCCAACGAGAACTGTCTACATCTTTGAAAAGAACTGTTTCCTTTTCAGGGGAAGCTTCTAAATCAATTTTATAGATTGTGCCAATGGCATCAACAGCCATGGAAATTAGTTGTTCACGAGTGACTGCTGCGCTAGGACGAAATGTCTTATCTTCAAACCCAGAGACAAGACCCATGGCAACCGCTTCTGAAATTTGAGATTGGTAAATATTGTTATCGATATCATTAAAGCGAGGGGAGGTTTTGGTTTGGGCAACAGGGGTAGCGGGAACGGGAGGTGTCTCAGGAAGTTCCCCTCCTGCGGCGATCGCAGCTTGGGAACCACTAAAGTAAAAGTGACCTAGTACCTTTTCTTCATAGGTACGTTTGGTAAATTGCCAACCCGGATAGAGTTGAACTTTCATAAAGCCATTGGCTAACCCGTTGGTACTGCCTAAAATAATTTCACTGTAATTTCCCGATCTGGGGGTTCCGACTAAGACTAACTCGCCATCACGAGGAACTAAACGTAAAAGATAGTCTAATCCTAAATCATTGCCATCTAAGCGAATAGAGTAACCATTACTATCAGTGGCACGGCGACAGATTCCAGTAAAGTCAAAATTGAGTAACAAAGGATCAACCAGAACTGGGTCAGAACCACTCTCAGACCAACAGGCTTCTTTGTCAGGAATTTGCTCAATAATTAAGAGATCATATTTTCCTTCTCCGTAGGGTCTAGCAATGGCAATAACGTTATCTTGCTCAATGCCTGTTTCACTGAAGGTAGAGGCTTTGACAGGAGTATTGAATGCTAAAAAACTGCTAAAGGTAAGGGTCGCTAAGGTCGTAAGTCGTAGGGATAAGGTAGATATTTTCATGGTTTGAATTTATAGTGTTATCTTTCTATGTTCATTGAATAATAGCGAAAGATGATCGTGCTCACTGAATTTTAATTGACCCATCCAATGGTAATTGAGTTCCGGATCTTTCTAGAAATACCATAAACTTAGCAAATTTTTGCTTGGTTGAGTGATTATAAGTAAATTGATTTATTTTGTTTGTAACATATTTGTCTTTTTTATTTCTAAAAAATTTGGCCAACCTTCAAAATTCTGTATTCGTTTACACTAAATACGATCTCACTGTATTCAAAACGACTAAATTCTTGCAAAATATTTTTAATTATTAACGGAGTAATGGGAGTTGACAAGTTGTATTATTTTTTGTATCTTATAGGAGTAATAAGATGATAAATTAGGTGAACCATGCCCACCTGCAACCTAGCTTCGGGCGAGCAGATTCACAAATGCTAACCCACTATACAACTGAAAAGCCCCATCCCAAGGAGTATCTTCTCGACGTAATAGGTTGATATGAGGATCAATCAATCTAAGTAATTCTTGAAAACCAATTGCTGACTCTCCAAAAGGCGTAAATTCTGAGCAAACAGGAATATTGAGAGTTGCTTGTTCAATAAATTGTAGAATGTGATTCCAGCTATCACTAACGGTTGCCCTGCCGTCGGTCAATTTTTGTGTTTCAGAAAAAGACATGCCCTCTTGGAAATGATAATTTTGGTCACATAAGCGAATAATCAGTTTATTTTCAGGCAAATGAAGGTCACAGAATTTAGCATAATCGAGGGTTTCGGTTTTCCGTGTAAGTTTTCCTCGTAATCCCACATCAACACATTCTTCAAACAAGGGTAATAAGCCTTCGACCCTTTGTTTTACCTCTGACCACTTAAAGGTTAATAAATCTCTTTGTCCTTTGTTGGGTTCGTAAATTACGGTAACTTCCGAGGTTACTGACTGAATATGTAGTGCTTGATAAACAGGGATGGCACTGATGTCATCAATTAAGGCTGTAAAACAAGGAATTTCTGCCTGTTTAAGTTCCTCAGCATAAAAGCGAAGTTTGCCAATTGCTCCTGTCCGATATAATCGCCAAGAACGGCTTGGTAATTGTAGACGGGCTGTGTAGGGGTCAACTCCCACAATTTTCGCAAACTTTTGCGCGGCTTCTTGCTTTAACTCTTTGGGAATCTTTTCTAAGACTAACATTCCTGTTTCGAGTCCTCCACTTTCATCCATTGCTTGAGATAAAGCGATTTGCCGTTGTTTCTCTTCGAGCTTACTTATGCGTTCAATTCCTTGGCGAATTTCCCTGATTAGCTTGGCATTAATGGCTTGAGGTAGTAAGTTGCGGTAGCATTCATCTGCTGCCGTTAAATTCCCCTGTGCTTCTGCTAAACGTGCTGCATAAAAAGGTAGCCAAATATTGTCAGGTTCTTGTTGTTTTAACTGGTCAATCAGTAGGGCAGCACCAGAATAATCTTGAGTATCGATTGCATTAATAATTTGCTCGACCATAATCAAAGACAATAATTAACGAGTTAGTCGCCTTGCTCAAAGACAGAAGCAACTAAAGATAGACAAACAATAGGAACCGTAACGGCACGAAGAATACGAGAACCGAGGGTTACAGGTTGAAACCCTGTTGCGATCGCCTGATCAACTTCTCTATCAGTCCAACCCCCCTCACATCCTGTGGCAATTGTAATTGGTTGAGGTGATAAGTCAGAGAGATAAGTAAGCAAATGTTTAGCTTTTCTGCGTGCAACACAAATATAGCAGTTACTATTAGCTTTGGCTACCTTAGTTAAGGCCTCTGAAAAAGAAAGTGGCTCAACAATTGTGGGAATAATTTGCCTTTCTGACTGTTCAGTTGCTTCCATAGCAATTTTACGCCAACGTTGCAATTTATGATGACTAGGTTTGAGAAGGGTTCGTTCACTGAGAACTGGCATTACATTGCTAACCCCTAATTCTGTACAACTGCGGATAATGTCATCAAAACTATTTCCTTTGGGAAGAGCAACCATTAAAGTAATAGAAGTCGGCAATTCTGTTACTTCCTCTATAGATTTTATGATTTCGGCATTATTAGTCTTTAATTGAGCTAGATAAGTGTTACCTTGTCCATCAATAGTCATAAAGGTATCCTGACTTTTCAAGCGCAAAACATTTTTTAGATAATGCTTTTGTTCAGGGGTTAAATTAATAATGTTTTCTTGAGTTTGAGTTGGGTCAATAACAATTCGATAAACCATACTTACTCATTTATTGATTATCCTAAAACCCGACAAATATAATTGCCTATACCATCAGACTCGAAGGGAATAATTTTTCCATTTTGTGTTATTCGTCTCTTATTTCGACAATTATAAATCTCCGTAGGTCTGACTTGGTCATCAATTTTTACGGAGACGCGATACTCCCAATAATTTTTAGCACTCCGTTTGATTTTTAAAATACAGACAGTATGTTCATTGATTTGACGACAAATTGCTGCATTAGCTGGCAAAGTTATTAAAAAACAACTTATAATTAAGAGTA
>JBCDDV010000324.1:0-4440 GCA_039180145.1 Cyanobacteria bacterium P01_G01_bin.49
ATGAATTTTCAATGATAGAATTTCGAGCAAACATCAGCTATATTTCTCATGACTGAAACAATATTCAGTAAAATTATTCGTCGTGAAATTCCCGCTAATATTATCTATGAAGATGATTTAAGCTTAGCCTTTACCGATATTAATCCTCAAGCACCGACTCATATTCTTGTAATTCCCAAGAAACCAATTCCTAAATTAGAAGAAGGAAAAGAAGAGGATAAAACTTTATTGGGACATTTGCTATTTACAGTAAAGAAAGTCGCTGAACAAGTGGGCTTAAAAAACGGCTATCGAGTCGTCATCAATAACGGCGAAGATGGGGGACAAACAGTCGATCACTTACATTTACATATTTTAGGCGGTCGAGCAATGGATTGGCCGCCAGGTTAATAAATTATTTTTTATCATACTGTGAAGTATACAATTTTTCAGTCTTCAAGAACAGAAAATGAGGAAAAGTCAAAATTAAAAAGTAGCGTAGGTAAATAAATCAGAGACTTAATTTGATATGGAAGGTCTGAATAAATTTATCAACGAAGCGATGCAGGAATGGAAGATACCTGGACTAGCGATCGCCATCATTAAAGATACCGAAATAATTTTTTGTGAAGGTTTTGGAAAGCGAGATAGAGAACAAAATTTACCTGTTACACCGAAGACTCTCTTTGCAATTGGTTCTTGTACGAAATCTTTTACCACAATGGCAATGGGAATTTTGGTAGAAAGAGGACTTTTGGACTGGGATAAACCTGTCAGAAACTATCTGCCCACTTTCAAACTTTATGACTCCTATGCAACCGAACATATCACACCCCGTGACCTCGTAACTCATCGATCTGGTTTACCCCGTCATGATGCCATGTGGTATAAAAGTCCCTTTACTCGTAAAGAACTAATAGAACGCTTAGAATATCTCAAACCGACTCACGAATTACGTACTGTTTTTCAATATCAAAGCTTGATGTACATAACCGCAGGCTACTTAGTCGGTGAAATTGCACAAAGTAGCTGGGAAGAATTTGTACAACAGGAAATTTTTAATCCTTTAGAAATGGAAAACAGTAATTTCTCTGTAAAAACATCTCAGCAAGTTGATGATTTTGCACTTCCTTATCAAGAAAAAAATGAAAAAGTTGAAAAAATTCCCTTTTATAATGTTGATGTTAGTGGTCCAGCAGGCTCAATAAATTCCAACGTTAGCGATATGGCTAACTGGCTTTTGCTGCATCTTAATCAAGGTAAATATGGCGAGAAGCAAATTATTTCACCAACTATTCTTAGAGAGATGCACTCTCCGCAAATCCCCACCGGCCAACCACTTGAATACAATGAACTTTTCTATTATTTTTATGGTTTGGGATGGTGGATTTCCGCTTACCAAGGTCATAATTTAATTCAACATGGTGGTAATATTGATGGATTCTCTGCACGAGTAACTTTGCTACCTCAAGATAACCTTGGTGTAATAGTTCTAACTAATATGGAGCAAAATCCAGTAATCCATACTCTGACTTATTACGTATGTGACAGCTTGCTAGATTTAGACAAAGTTCCTTGGAATGAACGAATAAAAGAAAGATATGCTCAAGCCAAAGAGGCTACTACAAAAGGTAAAGAGGAAATCGCCTCAAATCGTAAAACAGGAACTCAGCCTTCCCATCCTCTGGAAGATTACACGGGTAATTTTGAGCATCCAGCCTACGGAATCTTATCCGTTGAAATTAAAGATAATCGTTTAACGGCAACTCATAATTCAATAAACTATAAATTAGAACACTACCACTATGACGTTTTTGTTGAATCTGAATTAGGCGATAAACCAGAACTTATAACTTTTTTAACCGATACCAAAGGCAATGTTAGCAGCTTGACTCTTCCCTTAGAGCCAACCATAAAAAGTATTTTGTTTACTCGGACACTATCAAAGTAATTTGAATTTATTTTTTTAAACCACCTTGATTGAGAATAGTTCATGATTATTCGAGAAGCTATGTATGATGATGTACCAGACATTGCACGAGTCCATGTAGATACCTGGCAAAAGACTTATCGAGGAATTATGCCAGATGAATATTTAAGAAATTTATCATATCAAAAAAGGGAGAATAGCTGGGGACAAATTTTCAGGAAAGCATCAGAAAAGGGATATTTTATCTATGTTGCACAAGATGAATTAGGAAAAGTTGTTGGTTTTGCTAACGGGGGATTAGAAAGGGAAGGGAACCTTACTTATCGAGGTGAATTAAACGCTATTTATATTCTTAAAAACTATCAAAGAAAAGGAATTGGACGCTGTTTGTTTCAGACATCAGTAGAAAAGCTGCATCGAACAGGTATTGATTCAATCCTAGTATGGGTTTTAGCAAAGAATCCGGCTTGTCAATTCTATGAAGCACTTGGTGGACAAAGAATTGACGAGAAACAAATTGCCAGAGGTGGAACAAAGCTGACTGAAGTGGCTTATGGTTGGTTAAATACGGCAAGCGTTATCAACCTTACCTAAAATTAATTTAATAAAAAGCGTCTAAATAGAGAGCTTTAGAACCCCCAACTTTTAACTGCTTCAATAAACTTTCTAGTTGCACCCAAACTAATGCTCCAATAAAAATGGTCATGGGTAAAGAAATCGCATAGGACAGCCAGCGATCAAGCAGAAAAATCTCTAATCCTGCTGATAAGAAGACGCAGATACCAACACAAATACCAAGAAAGGGAAGTTGTAAACTTGACCCTTTTAGCATTTGGTCAATGGGTTTTTTCAACATCGCTTTAATCTCAGATTTTAGTGTTGCTTCAAAGGCTAAACCACAAGTAATTCCCGTAAACAAGCCAACGAATAGCAAAAAGTAAGGAGGTTCAGGCAAGTAGTAATAGTACATAAAGAGTCAAATCATCAATGGAAAGAATTTAGTCAGTATCAAACGTGAGTCGGAAGAATCGCTGCTACGCTAACGGTAGATAATTCTTTGATGGCATTAATGGCAGCATCAAATAAATGTTGAGGAGTCAGATCATCACTAATTAAAGCCCAAATTCGTTGAACTTCTTCAGTGTGCAAGCGATCATCTTCTGTTAACGCTAACAATAGTTGATGACGCAAATATCTTCCTTCATCAGACAACAAATATTGTAATCCTAATTGTGCCGTTGGTAGCAAGTCAAATTGTTTATCCGATCTAGCAATGGCGATCATATTTTCTAATCGTTGCCATTGAAATTTATTGTCTTTAAACAAGACTTCTAATAAGCGTCGTCTCAGTTGAGGAGACTCACCTGTTAATAACCGTCTGGCAACATATGGATAAGCTACCTCAACAATTTTGAAATTGGGATCAAGGCTGAGTGCTAAGCCTTCTTGGGTAATTAAAGAGCGAATGATCAGGGCAAATTTTGCAGGAACTCGGAAGGGATATTCATACATCAATTGGGAAAAATCATCAGTGATAGTCTTGAAATTAAAATCCCCCACGCTTTGCTCGATCGCATTGCCTAATACCTTTTCCAAGGCAGGAACAATTGGCTGAATATCTGTATCTGGGGTCAAAAAACCAAGCCTCACAAAGTCTTTAGCTAAGGCATCATAGTCTTGATTAATTAGCTGAACGACTGAACTGGCAATGGTTTCTTTCGTATCTTCTTCTAACTGATCCATCATGCCAAAATCGATAAAAGCCATCTGTCCATCTGGGGTGGCAAACAGATTTCCAGGGTGAGGATCGGCATGAAAAAAGCCATGTTCTAATAGCTGTCGTAAGCCTGATGTAACCCCAATTTTGACAATTTCATAGGGGTCAAGTCCGGCTGCTTTAATTTGCTCAGTATCGGTTAATTTATACCCTTGAATCCACTCCAAGGTTAAAATGCGATCGCTACTATAAGACCAGTAGATTTTCGGGACTTTTACATCAGGATCATCTCGGAAGTTAGCGGCGAATTTTTCAGCATTTCTGCCTTCATTGATATAGTCAATTTCTTCAAAAAGTTTAACCCCAAATTCGTCGATAATTAAAGCTAAATCATGACCTAAATTAAGGGGTAAAAATCGCCCAAATTGACAGGCTGCCCACCTCATCAAAAAGAGATCACGGCTTAAAATAGGTCTTAACTTGGGACGTTGCACTTTAACAGCGACTTCTTCCCCTGTATGTAAAACAGCCCGATACACTTGACCTAAACTTGCTGCGGCTACTGGATGAGGAGAAATTTCCCGATAGGTTTCATCAATGGTCGATCCCAGAGACTTTTCAATCAGAGAAAAAGCAATCTTATTATCAAACGGTGGCAGTTGATCTTGAAGCTTGATCAGTTCTTCTAAAAAGTCGGGACGAATCAAGTTTCAAGATCAACTGCCACCGTTTGATAATAAGATTGCTTTTTCTCTGATTGAAAAGTCTCTGGGATCGACCATTGATGAAACCTATCGGGAAATTTCTCCTCATC
>JBCDDV010000325.1:0-4435 GCA_039180145.1 Cyanobacteria bacterium P01_G01_bin.49
CGATTTTCTAGTGTTTTGCCAATCCCATGCGATTAACTGAGTTGATTCTATCATGCCGAACTGACGAATAAATTGCTCACACCAACTAGAAAGTTCTGATTGAGCAATACTTGCTCGTAAAGCTTTACTAATTTGTTGATTAATCTTGCTGCATCGTCCTTGATTAAATTGACTATGAAAGAGGTTTACTGATTCTTCCACTAATTCTTTGTGAGAATCTAACTCACTTGAATCGACTAAGTTGCTCTGTTGCCTCATACTTGAATCTAATCCTAACCTAAAATCATCAATTCCCATCGAATAGCTGTTGGCACTAAATAATAAACCCCCAATTAAAGCGAGATTAATTAAGCTTCCAAAACAAACTGAATCTCTTTGACATTGTGACATTGCGATTGACTCCTCAAATACAAATATCGACTTAGTTAATGATCTCAAAAGGCTTTTGACCACGATGATTAGTATCTTAGAGAGATATTTAGAGGAGAAAGCAAAAATGAACTAAATTTCACCACCACTGCAGTTGAAGACAAATGGGTTGAAACTTTTCTCAATTTGGCAATAGAGTTGAAAAAAAGCTTATATGATGATTTTAAGCACCAAATCAGATGGAGAGAACAACAATCATGGTAAAGTACCCACTGCTCAAAAGAAGTGTCTGTTTTTTAGCCTTATTGACCACTACGGCTGCTTGTATTCCGATGGATATCCCGTCAAATGCCCTTTCTGAGAAATCGCAGTCAGACACACTCGTAGCCGGGAAAACCGACGAAGAAGAAACCCGCATTCAATTGTATAAAAAAGCCAGTGCTGCTGTGGTAGCTATCGATCTCGGTAAAGGTCATGGTAGTGGGTTTATTGTCAGTTCTGACGGACTAGTATTAACCAACGCCCACGTTGTTGAAGGGGCCGAAACAACTGTTAAAGTCATTTTCTCTGACGGGAAAGAAGCGATCGCCGATATCGTGGGATTTGCGGGAGAAAACTTAGATTTAGCCGCAATTAAAATTAGGGATCGAACCGACTTACCCTCCCTTAAGCTAGCACCACCAAACGCCGTCGATGTTGGACAAACTGTCTATGCTATCGGCACCCCACGGGATCTCGAATTACGCAATAGTTTATCACAAGGAATTGTTAGCGGTATTCATGGAGAAGGTTCTTTAATTCAACATGATGCAGCCATCAACCCAGGCAACTCTGGAGGCCCTCTACTCAACTCCGACGGAGACGTTATTGGGGTCAATCAAATGATTCTCACCGGATCTGTGCAAGATGAAAACGGCAAAGTCATTGGTCGTAGTAGTGGCAGTATTGGCATTAATTTTGCTATCTCTACTCAAGCGGCGAATCCCTTTTTAGTAGCAGTATTAGACGGAAATGCCCCTCAAGTTGCTCAAAAACCCCCAAAACCTCAAAAACCTCAACAAGACTTATCAATGCCCATCTTACCCACCGACGGACAGATGGTAGCCAGTCGCTTGAAAACGGGAGATCCTACTCTTCCCAATAATAGCTACTTTCATGCCTATGCCTTTGAAGGAAAAGCAGGACAACAGGTGAAAATTCAAGTGAATAGTCAGCAACTCGATCCTTCTGTTATTTTGATTTTGCCTGATAAGCAGAAAGATAAGGTCATTGCCACCAATGATGATATCTCTGCCCAAGATTTTAACGCCCAGTTAGAAACAACCCTACCCTCAGACGGGGTTTATGTCGTGCTAACCAGTGCTTTTGAAAAGGGAGAAACAGGAGATTACCAAATTCAAGCCACCGTTAAATAACTGGTTAGACAACAATCATGGTCAGGTTTTTAACCTCTGTAATTGTTCTGAGAGATGAAACCAGACTTTAGATCCAGAGGACTGAAATTTTATGAAACGAATAACTATTCTATCAAGTGCGATCGCTAGTCTATTCTTTCCCTTTATGCAACTTCCCAGCCAAGGAACCCCAAAATTGCGCTTTGTCTGTTTACCAGGGCCAAGATCCATCCCCACTACCTATGCTTGGAACTCACGGGGAAAAATAGCCCTAATTCGTTGGGAAAAGACTTTTGGGACTTATTCCCCGCAGCAAAGATGTCAAGAGGTATCGCCTCGTTTTCAGCAAGCGTATAACAACGGTTCTCTGAAGTTTTTGACCAATAGTTACATGAATGGACAATCTGTCATTTGTGCCACCAAAGAATATAAAGGTCATTGTGAAAGTTTAATTATGACTTTGGGAAATAACGAAAACGGACAAAAAATCGTTAATACCCTCAAAGATAACCTCAATGGCTACAATGTCGGGCCGTCAATACATACAAATCAAGTCTTTATTGAAATTAATCTTGATGAGTATTTACGCAATGCACCTGTCGAAACCAACAATTAATCTTTAACCTTGTTTTATTGGAGAAAAAATCATGAAAACTGTTCTTTTTGCCACTGTTTTAACTGTAACCGCTATTACTCGCTTAGCAACGACCATTTCTTCAAATGTCCCCACTGCTCAAGCTGAGAAAGCTGACAACACTCACAACACTTCTATTAATCATTCAACAACGACAACTCCTCTAGATGTCCTGACTGCTCAAACTGAGAAAGCTGACAACAAAGTCAAATTTGTCTGTGGAGAAAGCTTTGATCCTGACGGTGGAAACCGTTTACCCACTACTTTTGCTTGGACTCCTCGCGGGAAAATTGCGGTCGTTCGTTGGGCAACCAAAGACTTTCCTAATTATCCGCCTGAAAGACGTTGTCAAGAAGTTTCTCCCCGTTTTCAAGCAGCTTATGATAATGGGACTTTAAATTTACTGACCAATGGCACGATGAATAATCAACCCGTCATTTGTACTACCCAAGACGTTGGTGACGGATGCAATACTTTATTAGTTACCTTGCGTCCTAATGATGATTCTCGTCAATTTTTAGAGCAAATTGTTAGTCTTTTAAATGGCGAAAAAGTTGGGCCGCCCAAACATACTAATCAACGGTATGTACAAATCGATATCGAAGAATTTCTTCAGACTGCCCCAGTAGAAGAATAATCCTTTTGGGTGAGCAATGCTCACCCTACTTTTTTTGGGTAACCTTTAAATTAAGCAAGATTTTATTATGTCAAAAAAAAATAACAAGCCCTCTCGTCTTTTTGATTTAGGTTGCTTTTTAGAAATCCTGATCTTTGTGACGATTGGTGGAGGAGGTTACTGGTGGTTTATTCAGAAAAATCATCTCGATTTGTCTCAATTCTTATCAAATAATCCAGTCATTTCTTGGCTTGATGAAACGTTTCCTAATCTGCCTATTTCTAGTTTAAACTCTGAAGAAACAGCCAAGGAGCCAGAAACTTCTTTAAAATCAAAAAAACCTGAATCAACTCAACCCCAACCACCTCCACCTAAAACGGAACCTCCCGAACCCCCCAAACCAACCCCTCCTGAAAAAAAGAGCGATAATCCAGTTAAACCTAATAATCCCCCCACCGAGCCAATTTTAACGCCTTGGGAAAAAAAAGAGATTAGAGGCATCTATTTAAGTCGTTATCAAGTGACCAATAACGCTAATGAACAAACAATTCGTGAAAGGGTTCGTTTTTATAAAAGCCAAGGATTTAATACCATAATTCATGGAGTTTGGGGAAATGGTTGCACCATGTACAAAAGCGAAGTCATGCAACAAATACTAGGGTCAAATAGTTGTCCCAATCAATTCAATGAGCAATGGTTAGTCTGGTTAATTGATGAAGCTCATCAACAAGGAATGGAAGTTCATGCCTATTTTGAAAAAGGCATTAAAATTGATGAAAATAGCCCGATTTTTGACTTAGCGATCGCCAAAAAATGGATAGTCCCTGGTGTCGATAAAACCTATAGTGGTATTGAACATTATGTCTTAGATGTGGAAGTCACAGAAGTCGCTAACTTTTTCACCGACATTTTAGTTGAATTTGTCAAAAAATATCCGGAAATTGATGCAGTTCAATGGGATGATTATTTAGGATATCATGCAGAATTACCGGGTAAAGTAGAGCGAACAGAAAAGTTAACAAAATTTGCTCAGAGAATGATCACAGAAATGAAAAAAGCTAACCCTTCAGTCAGCTTTGATTTGAGTCATCATAACCCTTATTGGGCCAAAAAATATTTTGCAGCAGACTGGGAAAAATGGAAAGTTGATCGAGTTTTTATTCAAGCTTACAATGAAGATAATTTCCCCGAAGAATTACATTATGGGGAAAAATATGACGGCATTAATATTACTGATAAACAATTACATCACCTCAAAGAATTATCGAATAACCCCAAGATTGATAGCGTGTTAGTTTTCCCACTTTCTGGTAAACCAGAAGAAACAGCTTCACAGGTTAAATCAACCTTTTAGTATCTGTTTGAGTAGCTTTGACTTCAATTTTCTAAATTTATAGTCTCATCTTTCTGTTTGTTTATCAA
>JBCDDV010000326.1:0-4418 GCA_039180145.1 Cyanobacteria bacterium P01_G01_bin.49
CAATAAAACTTTTTGGGTATTAGACATATCACCGATAATACGTTGCAAGGGAGGGGGTAATTGTTTAATTAGGGTAGGGGTGACTAAAATCTTTTCTTGTTCAGCTTTGTGGGGTTGTTCTAGGACATCAATAATTTCGATGGTGTACTGATCTTGGAGTTTCTCATGACAAATACGGAAGAGGTTGGCGATCGCTTTTTCAGAATTTACTGTGTTGCCTGTAATGTATAATTTTAATTTATATTTTCTAGCCATTAGGTATCAAGGGAGTTTTGGTCAGAGGATATATTAATATTACTTAAACTAATGTAATATCTACGATAAAATGAACTTAAATATCCCATCAATTCTAAAATCATTAGTCTTCCTTCTGATACATAGGCTTGGGCTTTTGAAATTGGTGCATCTCGACTTTTTTCTTTTAAGATTTTCGTATGAATTTCAATGGCATCTCTAGGACTTGCTTTGAGAAACCCCAGTTTATCTCCTAAAATTCTTAATTTTTCTGAGATATTATGTTCAACTTTAAAGATACGTTGTTCTATTGATAAATCTAATAAGTCTCCATAAATTTGAGCCAGTTCTTCAAAGACATCAGGGAAGCTTTCTCGTAAGGGATAAGTTCCAAATAATCTAGCAGTCACACTGGTATTTTTACTTGATTTGACTAAGGCATCTAAATCGGCAAATTCTTGTGCTTGTTGTCGTATTTGTTGCTCTTGGGTTAATTTAGTGCGATATTGTTGCCGTTCTATGGCTAGGCGAATTTCGTAGATTAATAAACTACTATCAATAGTACCAATTTGTAAGTATCCGTCTGCTCCCAACTGAAATGATTTGATAATTAGGGTTTCATTTTGAGTATCAGTTTCCACAATAATTGGCAGTTTAGGAACAGTTTCACGCAGTGTAATTAAACTATTCAAACCTTGACTATCAGGTAAATTCAAGTTGAGAAAAATTACATCGAAGGAATTCTCTTGGAGGCTAGTCATTCCTTCGGCTAAGGTTGCAGCACAAGTAACCAGAAATTTTAATCCCTGAGCTAAAGAATTGTCTTGAGCATCAGATAATAAAGTTTGTAATAATTCAGTGTTAACTGATTTATCTTCGATTAATAAAACGTGGCAGACATCATTCGGCATTATTAATTTAATACTATAGCCCAGATCAAAATATTTTTTCTATCTTGATCTTTCTATCATAAACCGAATCTTGCTACGGAGATCCGGTTTTTTGGCTGATGCTTTAGATTTGCTCTAATTTCAACACTGCCATAAATGCTTCTTGCGGAACATCAACGGTTCCGATCGCTTTCATCCGTTTTTTGCCTTTTGCTTGTTTTTGAAGCAGTTTTTTCTTACGAGAAATGTCTCCGCCATAACACTTGGCTAATACATCTTTGCGCAGGGCAGGAATATGTTCACTGGCAATCACTTTTGACCCAATTGCTGCTTGAATAGGAACTTTAAATTGATGACGAGGAATCAATTCATTAAGCTTTTCTGTCAAGGCACGTCCTACATAATAGGCTTTATCCCGATGAACAATCATCGCCAAGGCATCAACCCCATCCCCATTGACGAGAATATCTAACTTAACTAAAGGGTTTTCTCGATAACCAATTAATTGATATTCCATGCTAGCATAACCCCGCGATCGCGATTTTAACTGATCAAAAAAGTCGGTTACCACTTCAGCTAAAGGTAATTCATACACCAAAGAAGTTCTTGATAGCGTAAAGTAACGCATATCTTTAAAGACACCGCGCCGACTTTGACATAATTCCATCAAGGTACCGACATAGGTTTCTGGGGTGATCATTTCGACCTGAATGTAGGGTTCCTCGACTTTTTCTCGTTTTTGAGGATCGGGCAGTAAACTGGGGTTATCGATCTCTAATTCTTCCCCATCTAAAGTGGTGACACGATAAACTACCGAGGGAGCCGTGGTAATTAAATCAAGATTGTATTCTCTTTCTAGCCGTTCTTGCACAATTTCCATGTGGAGTAACCCCAAGAACCCACAGCGAAAACCAAACCCCATTGCGCTAGAGGTTTCGGGTTCGTAAGAAAGGGCTGCATCGTTGAGCTTGAGTCGTTGGAGGGCTTCTCGTAAGTCTTCGTATTGATCGGCATCTGTGGGAAATAGTCCACAGAATACCATTGGTTTAGCTTCAGTATATCCTGGTAAAGCTTCTTTGGCCTGTGCTTGAGCTAAGGTAATGGTATCCCCTACTCGCGCATCTTCGACAGCTTTGATAGCAGCCGCTAAGTATCCCACTTCACCCGCGTGGAGTGCCTCTACGGGTATTTGGTTGGGAGAGAGAACCCCCAATTCGTCAATTTCGTATTCTTTTCCAGAAGCCATTAAGCGCACGCGATCGCCTGTTTTGACTGTGCCATCCATAACCCGAAAATACACAATAACGCCTCGATAAGGATCATAATAACTGTCAAAGATTAGGGCGCGTAAGGGTTTATCAATGGTATCTTCGGGGGGAGGAACCAGGTGAACAATCGATTCTAAAATCTCATCTACGCCAATTCCTGCCTTGGCTGAAGCTTTGATAATGTTACTACAGTCTAAACCAACCACTTCTTCTATTTCATTGGCTACCCTTTCTGGCTCGGAACCTGGCAGATCTATTTTATTGAGAACCGGAATAATTTCTAAGTTATTTTCTAAAGCTAGGTAAACATTGGCTAGGGTTTGCGCTTCCACTCCTTGGGAGGAGTCTACTACCAACAATGCCCCTTCACAAGCCGCTAAAGAACGGGATACTTCATAGGAGAAGTCTACGTGTCCAGGGGTATCGATGAGGTTTAGTACATAATCTTGACCATCTTTGGCAGTATAGTTCATCCGTGCCGCCTGTAATTTAATGGTGATGCCCCGTTCCCGTTCTAAGTCCATATTATCGAGGAATTGCTCCTTCATCTTGCGTTTGGTGACGGTTTCAGTCACTTGCAACATACGATCAGCTAAGGTGGACTTACCATGATCGATATGGGCGATGATGGAGAAGTTACGGATACGAGAAACAGGAACGTCAGTCATAAACTGTGTGTTTGGGAGATGGGTTTGCAGAAATTGGCCTACTGTGACTTATTGTAATCTTGATTTTGTCGAAATGCTCTTAACCTAAGACGGTTTTCAATCTCCTAGTGACTACTTATCTTTTACTCGCCAAATTTTAGATGAGTTTGCTCCTCTTAGCTTGAGGGGCATGGGTGATGTATTTAAGAGTTTGACATCAGTTAATTTAGTAATCGGCAGTCGCTACTGAACCGCCATCAACTCTGTAATTAGCCCCAACCACAAAGCTGGAATGCTGAGAACAAAGAAAGGCAATGACTGCTGCCACCTCTTGCGCTTTTCCTCTGCGATTTAATACTAGATGGGGGCGTTTTTCCTCAAGGAAAGTCTCAACAGCTTCGTCAAAACTAATCTCCTTTTCTTTAGCCCGCTTTTCCATCATCGCATCAGTCATGGGAGTGGCAATATAAGCAGGAGAGACGGAGTTAATTAAAATACCATCCTTAGCATAAGTTTTAGATAGATTTTTAACTAAGTTTAGTACACCTGCCTTAGCAGCGCAGTAGGGCATCTCATCAGTATAGGGCTGTACAGCATCTTCCGAACCTAGCAGTACAATTCTGCCCCAACCCTCCTTTTGCATAATGGGAATAAAAGTACGGCAAACTCTCACAACTGCCATAAAGTCAACGTTAATGGTTTCGTACCAATCTTGTCGGTTAGTTCCAAAAAATCTTTGGTTGCTCCAGTAATCCCGGCACAGTTGACTAAAATATGAACCGTACCAAAACGATTAAGGATTTGTTCCCTGGCTGTTTCAATTTCTTCGAGATTGGTCAAATCTGCTGTCACCGGCATAACTTCACCAATTTTTGCGATTTCTTCGGCACTCTCTTTTAGTTGATCGGTTGTTTTATCCAAAAGAACGATTTTCGCTCCTTCAACTGCTAGTAACTTGGCCGTGGCTTTACCAATACCAGAATCACCACCTGTGATGAGTGCTACTTTGTCTTTGATTCCAAAATCCATACCTGTTGTCGTTACCTGAAGTATTTTTTTGCTACTTCTAGCATTCCAATTTTTAGTTAATAAATTATCTCTCTAAAGACCGAATTGTTCAGTCATTTAGCAAATAATTCAATTGCCCCAGCAATGAAGGCCCCTTGTTGACCTCCTGCTCAGATCGTTTCGTCATTATTTAGAGCTTAGGAGCGACGGGTTCCAATCTAGCAAAGATCTTTAGTTTAAATTTTGTCCTAAATTTAGAATGAATTTGGTGAAATGATTCCTGATGACGAACTCTCATTATATTTATTTGCACGGCTTTGCCTCTAGTCCCTTATCCATAAAGGCACAATATTTATATCAGTGTTTTTCTG
>JBCDDV010000327.1:0-4409 GCA_039180145.1 Cyanobacteria bacterium P01_G01_bin.49
AGATGAAAATTGGCTTGAATAGGGTTAGTTTAATTTGATATGTAAAGTTTTGTTGCTACATTCAACATTTCTGATTGAATACTAATAGGTTGCTCATCTGGCGCAATTTCCATCAACTCTGGTAACTGTTTCAAATGATGAATTTCTGTGGCACTCACCATTTCAGTATACATCATAGAATTGGGCGCGTAACGTCTTGCTAAGCGACGAAAAACTAAGTCCGTTACTCCCGATAAAGGAGATTGTAAAACGCGACTTTTTACTTCAACTGAGCCGATTTTTAATGGGGTTGATAATCTTTTTTTGAGATGGGGAGTTAATATTAACATACATTGATTAAGTTACTCTAAGGTTTTTAGAATTACTTCCTTTTCTACGTCAGATGAATTTTGTGACAACAAATTTGTCCAGGCTAAACTTAATTGAATCATCTGTAAGTAAGTAGATAAATCTAATTGACCAGCTTCTAACATTTCTTGATATTTCTGATGATAAATTTTAAGTTGTTGATGTTCTTCAATTAAATTGGAAGGCACCTGATTTTGCCATTCATTCATTAAAGATAAGACTTTGCTCAGAGAAACTTTCTTTTGTTTATTTTGCCATATTTTACACTGATCAGCAAAGATTTGAGTCATTTTTTCAATTTGTTCATAAACTTCTGAGGCGACTTTTCCTTCGATTAACATTAAGCGATATTGTTGTCTCAAATCTTCAATTTCTTCGGCTGCTTTTTTGGGATTTTTGTCTAATAATTCTCGCAATTCAGTAATTGTTTGACGATTAGCTTTTAGAATATTAGTCTGTCGTTTTTTGCGCCACCAACGAATAAAAAATCCCAAGGTACTGGTACTCGTTAACATAATAAAAGCAGCTTGTAAGGGCTTATTTTCTTGTAAATATCGTTGCCAAGCAACTCGCGGATCACCACTATTAAAGACTTTTTGTGCGCCAGGATGAATATAAATCAGCCCCTCACTTAGTAATTCTGCCCCTTTTTCTGTTGCTAAGTCAGGATAGAACGGCGAATATTGACGAAAGTTAGAAATGATAGCCCAAGTTAGCAAAGATACGGTTCTTTTATTAACATCTGGACGGGTAATTAATGCCCCAGGAGTGGAAATTGTTGGTAAGTCATTCTTCGGTAATTCAGGTAGAGGTTTGTAAGTTCCTTTAGGGATAACTGACCCTCGATAAGACTCAGGAAATTGAATAGTTAAATAGTTAATCAAACTAGAATCAATGGGAATAAACTTCAGTTTGGGAGACTGTATCAAGTCCTTTTTAAACTTTTCACTAGTTGCTAATGGGCCAACATAAACGAAGGCATCGATTTCCCCGTTCATTAATTTTTGGAGACGATTTTCATTAGATTTTACTTCTTGAATTGTGAGATTACTTGCTTCAAAGATGCGCTTTGCTGTGAAATAAATTCCACTACCTTCTGCCCCTACTGCAACTCGTTTATTCTGTAAGTCAGCTAATGTTTCAATATTAGAATCAGCTTTAGTAATTAGATGTAAATATTCTTGTGTTAGTATTAGTAATGTTTTGACTTTATCTGCTTTCATTGCTTCACTAGCAACATCTAATTGGACAATGGCAAAGTCTACTTCTTTATCTAATAATCTTTGTAAATTTTGTTGTGACCCTTGGGAATTATGATTATCAATGATATCAAGTTGTTCAATGGTGTCGGCTGAAATATCAATTTGAGAACTAATGCGTTGATAACTGCTTCCTGGTGAACCACTAGATAATGTTACCGTTTCTTTTTGCAGCGCACATCCTCCTATAGTCAAGGGAAATGTTAACAACAAACTGCTGACTAGAAACATTTTCTGTATCACAGGAATCGTCATAGAACAATTATTCAAAACTCGGGTTAACATCTCTTTAATATAACCTAAATTTCAAAGACAATTTTTCCAATATTGATTAAATTTCAGTGCAGAAGAAATTAACAAGATCCTTTTGTTACTATTCTAATAAATCAGAAAATTGTGCAAATACCTCTTCTCCTGTCATATTCTTAGTTTCATTAGCAAAAGCGTAATATTCAGGCTTCTCATCAATAAAAATCTGATGATCAAAAACTAAATCTTTACTATTATCAAAAATTCCCACTGGAATATAATACTGATTATTTTGTTTTAACTTATAAAATAAATGACTACCACACTTTTGACAAAACCCACGTTCTGCCCATTCTGAAGATTCATAAATCCCAATATTTTCTTCACCAGAAAAGCTAACATCGCTTTCACATTCAACAACTAATAAAGAACCCCCGCTCCACTTGCGACACATACTGCAATGACAGGCTCCAACATGATGACTCATACTGATTGTGGATAGATTTACGGCTCCACATAAACAGCTACCTTTGACAACATTTGTATTAGACATATTCTTCTCTCCTTATGATTTTGCTACATGATAGTAAAAGTGAGTTTAACAAACTTTCAAAACTAAAATTTATATCTAAGCTTAAGGGCATTTATCTAAGGATAACTCATAAATTTGACGACGAGAAAAAGAAGTTAATGGAGCTAACTGACGACTCGCTTGCGATCGCGTCATTCCTTGGTCTAATAATTGTTGTAATTCTACTTGTAATTGCTCAATATTCAAATTCAAGAAACTACTTTGAGGACATCCTTCTAAAATTAATGTGAACTCTCCTTTGATGCGCCGAGAATCTTGATAATATAAGATAGCTTCTTCTAGGGTTCCTCGCCAGAATTCTTCGTAGCGTTTAGTCAATTCTCTAGCAACTGTTATGAGACGATTTTTCCCAAATATAGTTTCAAACTCTGTTAATGTTTGTTGTAAACGATGGGGGGCTTCATAAAAAATAATGGTGCGAGCTTCTGATGTTAAAATAGTGAAGCGATCGCGTCTTAACTTATCTTTTGTCGGTAAAAACCCCTCAAATACAAAATGATCTGTGGGTAAACCTGAAACAGCAAGGGCTGTAATAGCTGCTGTTGGACCCGGAACGGGAACTACCTGAATGTTTGCCTCAACACAGGCACGAATCAACTCATACCCAGGATCAGAAATGCCTGGCATTCCAGCATCACTGACCAAAGCGATACTATCGCCTTGCTGAAGACGGTTTAATAAGTCTACTTGGCGAGGGATACGATTATGGTGATGATAACTAATCTGAGGGGTGGTAATTTGGAAATGATGTAACAACTTTGCTGTATGGCGCGTATCTTCAGCCGCAATTAGGTTAACAGATTTCAAAATGCGGACAGCCCGAAAAGTAATATCTTCTAAATTACCAATAGGAGTTCCAACAAGATAAAGTGTTCTTGGCGGTAAATTTTCATTGTTCATTGTATCAACTTATGAATGGATTGTTTGTCGGTTTAACGACCCTTGATATTATTTATCTTACTGATCATTTTCCTCACTCCAATGAAAAAATTGTTGCATTAGATCAAACAATTGCAGCAGGTGGCCCCGCAACAAATGCGGCGATTACTTTTCGACATTTTGGCCATCAAGCAACGGTTTTAAGTATGATTGGATCTAACCCAATTAGTCAACTTATTTGTGCCGAATTAGAAGGATATTCGGTTAGTTTTTTTGATTTAGAACCGTTTCATCAAGCATCACCGCCCGCTTCTTCCATTATTGTTAATCAGTGTACTGGAGAACGCGCTGTTATTTCAATTAATGCGACTAAAACTCAAGCCAAAGTTAATAAACTTTCTTTAGAAATTTTACAAGATGTTGATATTATTTTAATCGATGGCCATCAAATGGCCGCCAGTCAATTTATTGCTCAAAAAGCTCAAGAAAGAGGTATTCCAGTGGTTATTGATGGAGGAAGTTGGAAACCTGGTTATGAGAATGTTTTACCCTATGTTGATTATGCGATTTGTTCGTCTAATTTTTATCCCCCTAATTGTGTTACCCAAGAAGAAGTATTTACTTATTTCCAGGAATTTTCAATTCCTTATATTGCTATTACTCAAGGAGAAAATCCTATTCACTATTGGACAAGGAAAGGGTCTGGTCAAATTGAAGTAACTCACATTGAAGCAGTTGATACATTAGGCGCAGGAGATATTTTTCATGGAGCATTTTGTCATTTTATTTTAAACTATAACTTTGTAGATGCTTTAACTAAATCCTCTTTTGTAGCGGCAACTGCTTGTCAATCATTTGGCACGCGTCAATGGATGTCAGTTGATTCAAATGTTTAGTTAAATTAAATTGTTCTGTTCTGTCTGATATTGTTATTCTGAATAATTAATTGAGTTCTATAAATAGAGCAGAATTTGAGCTAATTATATCCTTGAACATTCATTATTTTTTATCGTTAATCGAAGCAAATTTTCGAGAAATACACGCTATAATTTAATTTCAAATAGTATTCTTTGAATCAATTA
>JBCDDV010000328.1:0-4407 GCA_039180145.1 Cyanobacteria bacterium P01_G01_bin.49
TGGTGTTGCCACTGTGCCACAAATTTTTATCGGCAACTACCATATCAACGGTGCAGAAGATTTAGAGAAGTTAGAAAAATCAGGAAAATTTGGACAACTTCTAGAAATGAATTCTAAAAACCTCATGCCAGATACCGTTTCTGACGAGATATTACATAAAGGTGCAGAAGATATTCCTCTGCAAGAGTACATTCCGAAAAGCGATGGTAGTCGAGACGATGATCAAGAAACTTTGCCGATACTGCACTTTTACAAAGAATTTTTCGGTTTTTGGCCCAATACCTTTGCTTATTTGCATCATTGGAAAGAAGCCTATAAGCTTTTTGTTTACTGTCATAACTTTTCCGCTGTTGCCTATGGTAAGCAGTTCCTTAGTATGAAGCTGATGTCGGCAATTGGCTATTCCACTTCTAATGCTCATGGCTGTTCATATTGTCAGGTACATAGCGCGGCAACAGGAGGAGAACAATCTCTCAATGTTGTAGAGCAGCTAAAACAAGCGCGTCAGGGAAAAGATAGTCTGTTTAATGGGTTAGATATTGCTCTTACGGATTTAGCCGCAGCAGCAAGTAAAAATGAAGTAGATAGAAGTTTATTAGATCGCGTTCAAAGCTCAAAAGCAGATAGCCAAAGTATTGAAGGGACAAAGATGATTACTGCTGCTTTCGGCTTTCTCAATGTGTTTAACGACCTCACTGGACTAGAAATAGAAGGAGATTGGGCGCATCAGGCAAAACAAGTTGGTATTGAAGCAGGACGACATGAGGCAGCAGATTCTAACCCATCCAATCTCGACTATGAAATACCAAAAGGTAGTTTATCAATTCAAGATATGCTGACAAAATACGATCACGCCGTAGAAAATCTTGAAACCTATGCCCAACATGAATTCGGCTTATTACCAGTCTGGATAAAAAACTGGCCCCAACCCCTACAAAAACGTCATGCCTATTTGTATGGTGAACTCATGGGTAATCGCGAACATACCTTAATTTCTGCCGAACTCAAGCATCTAATGGCAAGAGTAAGTGCGATCGCCAAAAATCACGACTATCTCGCAGCAGTAGAAGGACACATGGCATATCATCAAGCGACTGATAAAGAAAAAGCGATTGAGCGCATCAAAAAATGTTTTGTAGCAGCAACTAACCAAGAAGATACCAGCAATCTTTTTAGTGACAAAGAAAGAGCAGCATTACAATTAGCTTGGTTATCGGCTCAAGTTCCCCTAACTACTCCCGAACGATTTATCAGACCTGCGATCGCGCTTTACAAACCCAAAGAACTGGTTCACCTGATCGTTGTTTGTTCGATTGCCTCAATGGTGCAACGTTTCGTAGCGGTGGCGCGACCCAATTTAGAGGCTGAAGTGACACAGTTTCTGCAAGCGCATCAGCTTACCTCTGATACACTGATGCTGCGCTATCCACTGTTAACTTCTAGGGTTGCGATGCAAGGAAGCTAATTTTTGGGTTCTTAGCAAAGGGGCGCAAGATTCGGGGTAACGCTTTACCGAGGCTTTTGCCTCGGAGGCAGGAATCAACAATGAACTCAATTAATTTACTCAACTCAAAACGGCTATAAACGCCCAAAAATGGATGTTTTTGTTAACATTAGTCAAATCGAATTGAGGTGAACTGTAAAGATTTATTGCCAGTTCTTGAATTAGTTGCTAAGCTGTGTAAAGTGAGGTCGGCTTAGTCAACTCTCGTAAAGGAGACGTACTATCAATGCTCTACAATCGTAAACTTTTAGTCTCTATCGTCGTATCATCTGTCAAGTAATTACAAAATTTTAGAAGCCAGACGAACAGAATTCTAGAAAAGATTTAGTCATACTCCATCTATCGTAACGCTTTCTCATCAAGGAAAGATGATATTGATGGCCTTTTTACCCTCAAACTGTACCAACATTGTACTGAGAGCATCATATTCCCTTGAATTCTGATGTGCATTGAGGAAGACGATCTTGTACCTACTTTCTGTCTAATTTCTTCAGTATACTCCGAATTTTTGTTCATCCTGTCTCCGTTGATTAAGGTAAGGATGCAATCATCCTGTGTCTTAACCTGAGACTTTGCAATTGAAGAGGTGTGAAATATGAAATTGCAAGGAAAAACAGCCCTTGTAACAGGGGCTTCTCGTGGAATTGGGCGTGCGATCGCCTTTGAATTAGCCAGAAATGGGATTAAATGTCTCTTGTTAGTGGCCCGTAATCAAACTAAATTAGCAGATGTCGCCGCAGATATCAAAATGATAGGGGTAGAGGTGGTCATTTTTCCCCTCGATCTCACCCAACCGGTTGCGGTCAATACTGCCATCAGCCAAGCTTGGCGGGACTATGGGCCCATTGATCTCCTGGTTAACTGTGCCGGAGTTGCCCATCAAACCGCCTTTCTCCATGCTGACTTTTCCCAAGTCCAAGCAGAATTATCCCTAAATTTAATGGGAACTTACCACATCACCCGATTAGTGGCAAGACGCATGGCAGCTAGAAGACAAGGAACAATTGTCAATGTTTCTAGCTTGATGGGGAAAATTGCCGCCCCTACTATGGCCACCTATTCTGCCACCAAATTCGCCCTTTTAGGCTTTACTCAAGCATTACGGGGAGAATTAGCCCCTTACAACATTCGAGTTGCGGCTTTATTACCTTCCTTAACAGACACGGATATGGTGCAAGGGTTAGAGTGGTTTCGTTTCATGAAGCCGGTTTCTCCCAAAAAAGTGGCCCAAGTCTTAGTTAAAGGACTCCAAAAAAACACGCCAGAAATTTTAGTGGGATGGCAAAGTCATTTAGCAGCATGGGGTCAACGGTTAGCCCCTTGGTTAACCGAACAAATTACCATGATAGCTGCCCCATTATCTCGAAAACTGCGATCGCCCAAATTGCGTCGTGTGGTTGAATTGACCTCCTAACTTGTTTTGACCATTCCCAGGTGTAAAATCTGGGAATGGTGAAAAAAAACAGTTAAGTTAAACTGTTCCAGGTGTCTGCTGCATCTTGAACTGCCTGTTCAATGGACTTTTTTTTAAGCATCGCCCCTTGTAAATTTTCATAAATGGTCTTTTGCAGTTGATTGATATTTTTTTGCGCGGGTATCAAAACTTCTGCATCCTTTAGCTGCATTGCACTAACGGCAATGGCTTGATCTAAAGGAGTAACCTCAGGCAACTCTTTCAAATTTTCTACATAAGTATTAATTCCTTCTACCGTTGAAGGCAAAACATTTCCAGCTTTGGCAAAGGCTAATTGATTAGTCGTATTGGTAACAAATTGAGCAAATTCTACAGCTTCTTTTGGTTTATCGGTATTTTGAGGAATCACTAAATTCATCACTGCTACATTTTTTTGCCCAGTTTCTCCTGTAATTTGGGGAGAAGTTGCAGATACTTTGGCGATGGTTGGGGCATTTTTACTAATAATAGAAAAAGACTCAGCCCCTGTTGCAACTAAGGCGATTTCCCCTGACTGATACAAGTCAATAGCGTGACGATGACCTTGGGTTAAAACTTCTGGGGGTAATAATTCTTTCTGATATAAATCTACCCAATAACTAAAGGCTGCGATACCTTCTGGAGTATTAAAAGCCGCTTTTCCTTGGTCATCAACTAACTTAACCCCCATCTGAACTAAAGATTCTAAAACTTCACCAGAGTCACCAGGTACAAAGGTAAAAAACATGGCATACTTACCCGTTTTTTCTTTTAATTCGGCAGCAACTTGCCCTAATTCTTTAAAGGTAGTAGGTGGTTTTTTAATGTCAGCTTGTTTCAACAATTCTTGATTATATAGGGTAATTCGTGTGGTTAAATACCAAGGAAAGCCAAAACTGATATTGTTAATCGTGCTTGCTTGCCAAATATTCGGTAAATATTGCCCTCTCACTTCTGGAGAGACATAATCTTGCAAGTTTAACCAAGCATTACGACTAGCTAGCTGAGAGGCAAAATTAGGATTCAAATTAACGACATCGGGAGCGGTATTTGCTGAGACCGCGGTCAAAATTTTACTTTCCATTGCTTCCCAAGGAATATCTACCCAACGGATTTTCACCCCTTGATGCTCTTGTTCAAATTCTTGAATTAACTCAGTAAAATAGGGAGTAAACTGAGGCTGTAGCTGCATCGTCCAGAACTCTAATTCTTGACTAGATGCAGGGGGTTGCCCACCATTACAACTAACAAGCCAACTTAACATTAATCCTAAGATTGCCCAGAGGATAACTCTACTTAGGTTGATAAATTTATACATGAATTACGGTGACTCACAATTTACAGATTACAAAATTTTATTTATTATCATCGATTTTGGGGACATTTTCTTGATAAAGTTTAGCGAATTGTAATGCCTCTTCTTTAGTTGATATTTTCTTTTCAATGCGAGCAATTTGGATTTCGGTTAACA
>JBCDDV010000329.1:0-4406 GCA_039180145.1 Cyanobacteria bacterium P01_G01_bin.49
AACTTGGATAGTGTAGGTTTCCCCTTGATGATGAATTTCAACGGTATAAATATTGGACATAATTCCCGTAACATTTCGATAAGCTTTCTGTGATCTACTTTATCTTTATCAGGGAACCCTTGGCTATTGTTAAGAAATATAGCTATTTTTAAAGCTAAATTACAGTTAAGGGAATTTACTGACATTTGGTCAAAGTAGAATGTTATTTTTGAGCAGCATCAAACATATATTCCTTTGCCATTGGAAATACTCTATGTATAAGAAAAACACCGATAAAGACTTAGTAGGAGCAGCTTTAACGGCTGCATTAGGGGCTGGTATTGTTACGTCTTTTGCCGTTGGACAAGGACAAAATCCGTTACTTGCGTTGGGGATAACTATTTTAGCTGCGGTTTGTGGCGTAATTTTTCATCAGTTTGATTTGATTTGAGTTAGATTATGTGTTGGGTTTCACTTCGTTTAACCCAACCTAGGAGTTTAGAGCGATCGCTTCCATCTCGTTTCCTGTTGTCTCTATACTTTTTAGTTTAAGGCAACTAAATATCTTACTTTAGCTAGATACACTTAGGCGAATAATTATTGTTTAATACATTTCATCAAAAAACTTTTACGATAGTGAATTCTGTTAAATCTGATGTTTAGAGGAAATCAAATTAAAACTGCCGCTCTTTTAGGATTATTGAGTGGCATATTAGTATTAGGTGGTTATTGGGCAACTGGCACTGAACAGGGTGCATTTATGGTTCTAATTTTTGCTGCTATTACTAGCTTTGGTTCTTGGTTTTATTACGACAAAGCAGCATTAGCTGCTTATCGAGCGCAACCTATCACTCGCAACCAAGCACCCGAACTATATGACATGGTTGCTGATTTAGCAAACAAGGCAGATTTACCAATGCCTAAACTGTGTATTGTCCCTACTCAAACACCAAACGCTTTTGCTACTGGGAGAGATCCCAATCATGCTGCTGTAGCAGTCACTCAGGGGATTATGCAGATATTAGACAAAGAAGAACTTGCAGGGGTAATTGCTCATGAGTTAACTCATATTAAAAATCGCGATACCCTGACTCAAGCTGTTGCTGGTACTTTAGGTGGTGCAATAACTTTCTTAGGCAGAATGCTTAGTTTTGGAGCAATGTATGGCCCTGTAAGTCGTGATGATCGCCGAGGTGGTAATCCTCTGGGCGTTTTGATTTTAGTGATAATTGCCCCTATCTCTGCATCTTTAATTCAAATGGCAATCTCTCGTACTCGTGAGTTTTCTGCTGATCGCGGTGCTGCTGAGATTACCCGCAATCCTTTCGCATTGGCTAGTGCGCTACAAAAATTAGAATCGATTGGCAAACAAGTGCCAATGAATGGTAACCCTGCTTTTGAACCAGTATTGATTATGAATCCTTTTTCTGGTGGTGGTTTGCAATCTCTATTTCGCACTCATCCTCCCACCGAAGAACGTGTGCATCAACTACAGGAAATCGCTAAGCAGCAGCAGAATTCTACTTCTTTTGCTTTGAGCCAATAATTTAAGTTAACTGATGTATTAGCGATCGCTCCCGTAAAAAGCGATCGCTTTTTTTATTTCTATTCATTATTCACTGTTGAATTAATCTGAATTTCTGGTGGGAAGATAAACTGTGCAGCAGCAGCGACTAAAGCCGAGGTATCCTGTTGATAAACTGATAATCGATTGACTCGTTCTTGATTCCAACCCAAACGGGAATTCGTTTGTGTTATTAAAGCAGCTAAAGCAAGACGGCGTAATTTTTCATCTTCCCTAGCGGCTAAAGTTGTTTCAAACTTAATTATGTCAGCAATATCGTTGCGTTGATTAACACTTTCTATTGTATTAATAGTAATCGATAAAGCATCAGAATGTAATGCTTGCCTATTATTCAACTCAATAATAAATTGAGCTAATTCAGACCAAGAAAGAGTAACAACAGCTAATTTTATCTGGATGGCAACAGTAAGCGGATCAAAAGCAAGTACCGATAAAATGGTTTTAACGATAGGTAAAAATTCTTTTCTATTCCCAAATGCTCTGATTTGTAGATTAGACATTATAGTAGCTAAATTACGCCGATTAGGAATAATTTGTTGAATCGTCTCAGCGATTAATTGAGCATCTTTGTAGGTAGGAAAAACTGCATTAGTAGCAGCATTAACTTCATCTATATAAATAGAATTCAAAGACTTTAATAATTGTGGTAATAAAACCCTTTCAGGATCTTTTACAGGTAATCGACAACAGCGTTGTAAGATAGTTAAACGTAAGGTAGGTTCAGGACGATTTAAGAGGGTTACTAACAGAGAAATTAATTTAGTTTGGGCTGTAGTTGATAATCTATATCCTGGTGTTCTTCCTATCATTATGGCTATTGCCTCATCAGGATGAGTAGCAGCTTGTTCTAAAATTTCCCAAGTTTCTGTCTTTTCTAAATGTTCCCATAAAGCCCTTAATAAAGCGATTCTGACATCGCGGTGTAAATCTCGTTCATTCCAGGTTAATAATTCTTGGTAAGCGATAGGCGATCGCAAATCTCCTAATAAACGGATAATTTCTTTGGCAACGGTAATTTTTTCCCAAGGGGCATTTTTCAAAATTGATACCGCATTATTTACAGGCATTTCTAACAAACAAGTACGCAACGCATAAATAGCAATTCTGGCGCGGTTATCATCTAAGGCTGATAATACAATGGGTATTCCCTGTCCACTATCTAAGTTAGCTAACGCCCTTAAAGCCCTATCTCTAACAGCTTCTTGAGGATTTTCGCTACTAGCTAATTGAATTAATCGAGTTGGTTCAATAGCAGGTAATAATGATAGTTGTTC
Source organism: Cyanobacteria bacterium P01_G01_bin.49 (assembly GCA_039180145.1). Classification (GTDB taxonomy): domain Bacteria; phylum Cyanobacteriota; class Cyanobacteriia; order Cyanobacteriales; family Microcystaceae; genus JBCDDV01. Next base: position 2,839 of record JBCDDV010000329.1, read on the forward strand.
TATGGCATTCCAAACGGCGGGAGTATCTCTTTTCTCATCTCTAGTTAACCCATCAAGGGATTGTGCATAAATCGTTTGTTGTTCTAATGTCCAACGACTAAAACCCCTATCAAAAAAAGGGACAAAACGAGTTTTTCCTGTACTAAATTTACCTTGGTATGCAGTTTGTCCTAAAAATGGTGTTAGTAAATCTTGTCGAAAGTTATGTAGATAGTTGCTAACAACTGATTGAGTAAACCAACTTTTATCTTGTCTGAGTAATTGAGGAATTAAAAAAGCAAAGCGATCACGTCTATATTTACTTAAAATAGTTAATATCCTAGCAGCATTCCACTGATCACGAGTATCGTTTAAAACCCTTTCTAAAATATCTACTAAACCATCAAAAACTTCTAATCGTTTACCAAAACTAGCAGCAGCTTCGATAATATTCCTTTCTCTTTCTCTGGTTTCCCACGATTGAAAAACAGGAAGTAAAATCGGTGCAAGTTGTTTGATGAGAGAGTTATTTAAACGACTTTCAAGCTGATAAAAATTAATTCTACCTCTAGCTTGTACCAAATTTGTTAACCATTCTGCTGACCATTGAGGATGAAAAGGTAACATAGCAATGATTATTTGCTGTGCGTGATTAGCTGTAGCAGAACTTAAATCCGCAGCCGTTAAAGCATCGGTTAATATTTCTCCTAAATCGTCTAAATGTTCCTGTTTCCAAATACTCGGCGGTAAACTAGCCAAACCACCAAGCATGGCATTTCTAACAGGATCTTGTTCGTTACTACGTTGCTTTATAATTTCTAGTAACGCTGATAAACAATTGCGATAATATCTGGTTGCATCGATAATTGTTTTAAGCGCTAATATTCTTAAGTTTGCATCAGGATTTTTTAAATAGGGTTGGATAATTTCTTTTGTTTCATTCCAAGGTAATAAAGCAGCGTAAGAAATACGTTGAGAAGGACGAGTTGTTAAAACGGATAATTGTAAATGATATCTCGCTTCTTTTTCTCGAATTACTTTAGGAAATAATTTGATTAAATTTATCTTTAAACAACCATTATTATCCCGCCAACCTTCATAACAATATTCGTATACTGTGGCGCGTTGTTCGGGCTTGAGTTTTGGTAACCAATGAGAATAGTTATTAACTGTATGAGGTTGTTTTTGAATTAAACTGATTAATATATCTTGAGGTAACTTGTGCGCGACAGAATTAAAATTTATTTTTACATTATCTGATGCTTGTAAAATTAACTGAGCCACTTCTACAGGACGATAATAAACTAATTCCTGAAAAGAAAGATTATGAAATGAAGGATGATTAACTAAACTTTGGAGCAAATTTAAAGTGCGATCAGGATACAATTTTGTCAGTCTAGAAATAACTCGATTGAAATAAAAAACAAATCGCCAATCTCTTTCTGTAGTAGTTTCATTATATTTTTGTAACCCATTGAGTGCAATTTCTGGATGTAATCGGGCTAAATGATTCCATTCATCAACCCCTGCACGTTCTAAAATCAAATCTAAATGACGAGTAACAATATCCGCTGTCCCATAAACTAATA
>JBCDDV010000330.1:0-4368 GCA_039180145.1 Cyanobacteria bacterium P01_G01_bin.49
CTTAAATGATGAACAGCTTATTTATTTCTCCTTTATCTACCCCTCAAGAGCAACAAAAGTTAGACCCTGAAATTTCTGTGGTGGTTCCTATTTTTAATGAAGAAGCAACCATAGAAAACTTAATTGAAACTATCGCTATTCATCTCAAAAATAACTTTGTTTACGAAATTATTTGTGTTGATGATGGTTCTCAAGATGGTTCAACAGAAAAGTTAAAGGCATTAGCTAAGCAGAGAAATGATTTAAAAGCAATTATTTTTCGCCGTAATTATGGACAAACTCCAGCGATCGCAGCCGGGTTTAAATATGCTCAAGGTCAAATTATTATTACCCTAGACGGCGATTTACAAAATGATCCGGCAGATATCCCCTTGCTTGTTGCTAAACTTAATGAGGGCTATGACTTAGTGAGCGGTTGGCGCAAACATCGACAAGATGATGCCTTAACTCGTCTCCTCCCCTCAAAAATTGCCAACTGGATGATTGGAAAATTGACTGGGGTGCCTCTTCATGATTATGGTTGCTCTCTAAAAGCTTATCGCGGAGAATTAGTGGCAGATATGAATCTTTATGGTGAATTGCATCGCTTTTTACCAGCTTTGGCTTATATTGAAGGAGCAAAAATTACAGAATTACCTGTTCGTCATCATCCCCGTCGCTTTGGTCAGAGTAAGTATGGTTTGGGGCGAACCTTTCGGGTTATGATGGACTTATTCACCGTTGTTTTTATGAAAAAGTTTTTAACCCGTCCTATGCACGTCTTCGGTTTAGCTGGGTTAGGATTAATGAGTTTAGGAATGATTTCGGGCGGCTATTTAACCATTATCAAGTTGTTAGGTGAAGATATTGGCAATCGTCCTCTGTTGATTTTGGCAGTATTATTAACATTAACAGGGGTGCAATTGTTAAGCTTTGGCTTATTAGCTGAATTAGTGATGCGAACCTATCATGAATCACAAAAGCGGCCAATTTATCGTGTTCGAGAAGTAATTGGTCAAGGGATAAATGGTTCAGGGTTAAAGGATTAATTATGGGAAAAATTTGGGAACTCGATTTCTATTCACGGCCAATTTTGGATGAGAACAAGAAGAAACAATGGGAAGTATTAATTTGTGAAACCCCCACAGATACAAGGCAGTCACCGGAAAATTGTTTTAGATATGCTCAATTTTGTCCCTCGACAACCGTAAATTCTTTATGGTTAAAAGAAGCGATCGCCACAGCAATGGCCAAATCAGGAGATACCCCTACTAAAATTCGCTTTTTCCGTCGTCAGATGAATAACATGATTGTCAAAGCGTGTGAAGATTCAGGGATTTCGGCTAGCCCTAGTCGTCGTACCTACACCTTGAATCAGTGGATCAAACAACGTCTTGAAGAATTTTATCCTTCTCAACCAGGCTATGATGCTCAGGCAGTTCCTACTGCTTCGGTGGCTTATCGTGTTTTAGATGCCATTCCTCTCCCTGATGCTGTACGAGGAGATAAAGCAGATAAATGGGCTTTTGTAAGTCTCGAAACCACCATGCTAGAAGAGATGAGTGAGTGGGAAATTGGCTTCGGGGAAGGGTTTCCCCTGTCACTGGCAGCATTATCGCCTAAGCTATTAGTGCCTGGGTTGATTATTTTCTCTCAACGGGCTTTACCTTTAGCTGCTTGGATGTCAGGGTTAGAATTATGCTCTCTTAAATTCCAAGACAAAGCAAGTCCCCTCATTTGCTTAGAAACGGGGTTGAGTGACAATTGGATTTTAGCGAGTCTCAATAATGCCCCAAGTTTGTCCGAAGCCAAAGGATTTGAAGCAAGTAAAGAAAAGGCCCAAGGAGTCCACTTTCTAGCAATTCAGTCTAGTCCTGATGCTCAGTCTTTTGCTGGTTTTTGGTTGTTAAAAGATGAATCGTAATTGCTCTTTTAATGCTTGGTATTTTTCTAAAAATCAATGGTTCAATAGCCAGAAGGATGTTGAAAATTACCGGCCACTTGATTAATTTCTTGAGCAATGGCTAATAATTCCATTTCTTGCCATCTCTTACCAACTATCTGCATACCTATGGGTAAGCCATTTTTAGTCTGTCCAATGGGAATTACGACCACAGGATGTCCTGTTAGGTTAAATAACATTGTATAGGCACCATTCGCTAGAAAGTAAGGAACTTTTCGACCGTCTATTTCAATCGCTGCACCTTTGGGACGATGGGTAAAGGCAGTTGTCATAGCCACTGGACACAGCCAAACATCCCAAGGTTTTAATGCTTCATCCATTTGAGAGATGAGACAATCTCGCTGTGTTAATACCTCAAAGTATCCTTTAAGCGTTGGATTGAGTAACGAGGGTAAAAATTGACTCAAATTGCTGATGTTTCTTAACTCTTTTTCTCCTTCAGTTGCCTCTCGAAACATGACAGGAAGAGCTTTTTTAGCAGCATCAAAATCGGCTGGTTGAGAATAGATAAAGTTAAGGGCTGTCAGTTGATTACAAACTTGAAATGCGTTTCGTAAGTCAAACTGTGAAGGTTTCCATTGTTCGACATCAGCACCAATTTTAGTAAGTTTATCAGCAACCATTCTAATCGCCTCTTTAATATCTGATGCAACAGGAATTTCATCCCAATCATCTGTCCAAGCAATTCGCAAATTTTGCAGAGACTTAGATGAAGGTGTATCAAGAGGAACAGGTGGAATATCTGGCTGTCGTGAATCTGTCCCTGCTGTCAATGATAGACATAATCGTAAATCTTCAATGGAACGGGCAAAAGAACCAACTGTCATCAATTGACGAATACATCTAGGCATTCCTGGTGCTTCAGGAATATGCCCTGTTGTTGGCAGGCGATTTTCTGTGGGTTTCAGAGCAAACACACCACAAAAATGAGCAGGTTGGCGAGTCGAACCTGAGCAATCATTTCCCAAGTCCAATGCAGAAAACCCCGCAGCAATTGCAGCCGCACTGCCCCCAGAACTTCCGCCAGGGGTACAATCTAGATTCCAGGGATTGTTGACACGCCCAAAGATATCGTTACTACTCTGAAAATCGCTTGCCATTTCTGCTGGATTTGTTTTGCCAATAATAATTGCCCCAGCTTGACGAAGACGTGCCACCACTGTCGCATCTTGGGAGGGAATATAGTTTTCAAGCGGTTTGTAACCTGCGGTAGTCAGTAATCCTGCTGTTTCAAAGGTATCTTTAATGGTGATAGGTACACCATGAAGTTGTCCCCAGATTTCACCTTTGGCGATCGCTTCGTCAGCTTCAATTGCTCTTTTTTTCGCTTGTTTTTCATCTAAAGTAGCAATGGCATTTAATCGAGGGTTATGCTTATGAATTTGTTCTAAATAAGCGTCAAGAACTTCTTTGGTAGAAACACTCTTATCACGAATCATCTGAGCAAGTTGATAGGCAGGCGCAAAAACTAGATTATTCATACAAACCAACCTATAAGTTATTTTTCTTGATATTTTTCTAACAACTTTGGTAATTCATCATAACCATCTACTCCAATAATTTTAATAATCTGTGAGCGATTTTGCTCTAATAATTTTTGAAATTCTTCTGCCTGAATTTTCCCTTTAATAATCATCATTAATCCTGCTGCTTGTCGCCATTCAGTCGAATTAATTTGAGCTAACAGATACATTCCCAAACACCCATAATAAACTGATGTTACGAGATTTTCTAAGGTATAGTAAGCTTCAGCTAAATAGGCAAAATTTAGACCTTGGAGATAACGATCGCCTGAATTTAAAACAGCTTGGTTACCCTTTTCTAAAGCAGTAATTGCTGCTGCTGGTTTAGACAAGACCACATAGGCAATACCCAAACTATTATAGGCTAAGGCTTGACTTTGATATTCTCCTAATTTTTCGGCTAAGGTTAAACCCTGTTCCAGATAATTAATGGCAGATTCATAAATTTCTGGCTCCATTTGTTCAATTTGTCTCGCCCGAAATACCTCACTATAACCCACATTGATTAACCCATTGGCTTCTCCCAATTTATCACCAACTTGACGAGAAAATACTAAAGCACGTTGACTATAACTAATCGCTTCATCATAATTTTTTTCATAAATATAAATACGGCTAAGATGATTGAGATTAGCAATTTCGCAGGGTTTATCTGAAGATTCACGAGCAATTTCTAGGGCTTCTTGATGAAAAGATTTAGCTCTTTCGTAATTTCCTAATGTGCGTTGCGAATAGGCTAACAACGTTAAAATACGAGCTTTCTCTTGAGTTTTTTCGACTTGTTTTAGAGGATCATCAAAATAATTTAAAGTTTCTCGTAAATTTTCTCCAGAAAATGAAGCAAACATCCCCCCGTATAAGGGAAAATCTTTGCGTCTGGCTAACTGACGCAGTAATTGCAAC
>JBCDDV010000331.1:0-4367 GCA_039180145.1 Cyanobacteria bacterium P01_G01_bin.49
ATTTTTCAAATGATGAAAAAGAAAGCATTGGGTTTTCAACTGGGACTGTCTGCTTAATTGTCGGTTATTAATTGATTACTCAGATTCAGTATCAATTTCAACAGAATCATGGGAATGACTATCAGAAATAGCACGAGCACATGACCAATTACTCGGTAAAGAAGAAGGCCATCCCATGCGAATTGCTTCAGGACAGATGGTCATCACGGTTAGCTGACAATCAATGAGTTGAAACCCTTCTTTTTCAGACTGCTTAAGACTATGTTTCAAGATGGAATCATTCTTAAATTCAGTTGTCTTATTACACTGAATACAAACCATGTGATGATGATGATTGGGATAAGGATGGTTTAATTCATAGTGTTTATGACCTTCAGCAAGTTCTAATTCTCGCAAAATTCCCATCCGAGACATCAACTTTACGCTACGATAGATAGTCGATAAGCTAATGCTTTCCCCTCGTTGTTCAAGCAGTTCGTACAGTTCTTCGGCACTGAGGTGGTTTCCTCTGGATAAATTTTGAAAGACATGTAAAATCTTTTCTCTTTGAGGGGTTAAACGCCAACCTCTGGCATTTAATTCAGCTTTTAAGGAATTGGCAGTATAAGGAGCCATAATAAGTTGCTCTCAAACTCTCTATTAATTGACAATGATAGTCTTTCTTAAGAGCAATTTGCAACAATCTTAGCTTATTGAGAAAACTTAGCAATTGCCGACTAGAGTAAGACATGTTAATAAAATTAGTCACAAGGGCGAGCCGCGCTTAACTGCAAAACAACTTTATCAATTGAACTTACCAGATAAGAACCAGAAACAGAAGGATTATTCACCAAAATGCTAAACACCACCATTCCAAAATAAGGATGCTTCATATATCCTGATAAGGCGCGAACCCCTCTTAATGTGCCAGTCTTTGCCGAAACAGTGCCTTGTGCGGCGGTACTTTTCATGCGACTTCTCAAAGTTCCTGTCACTCCAGCAACAGGTAGAGAACTATAAAACATATCTTTGTTGGGAACATAATACATTGCTCGCAGTGTTGTTACTAAAGCTCTGGGGGTTGCCACATTACTTCTCGATAACCCAGAACCATCAACTTGACGAAAGCTATTGGGACTAACTCCGAGTTCCCCTAATGTCCTTTTAACCGCTTGCTGCCCCCCAATATGACGTAATAGAGTATCAGCATAATAATTATTACTGAGAACATTAGTCGTATTCACCCAAGATTGTAGAGATTTTGAGCCAATTTTGGATTGAGGACTTAATAATTGTAAAGCGGCAGCAGTTGTAAAAATTTTGTTATTAGAAGCAGGAATAAAATGTTTATCTGCATTATGGCTATATAAAAGGGTTCCATCGTCTAATTTTTCAACTAAAATTCCCCAGTTGTTTTGATAACGACCAACAATACTATCAATCGCTGGTTGAATCAGTGCGGAGCAAGTACCAGCCGTATTATTCTCTGGTGGGGGAACATAAATTTCTAAGGATTCTCGTCCCTGGAAGTAGTCTGTATCACTAAAGTTAACTTCATTGGCTAAGGCGGGACTTGTTGAAGCAACAGATGTTGTGGCAACAATTACTAGAGAATGAAGCCAAAAACGGGTAAATTTCATAGGTTCGGTGTTTCCTTCACTACCTCGCTTTGTTACTCAGAAGCTTAGCAAGCAATTCAGGAATGTGCTAAAAAGAGTAAGACAAATTACAGAGCAAACCTTATCCTATATCTCTTAAAAAGTCAAGTATAGGAAGCAAGAGTTATCAGTGAATAGTTGATTGCTAAAAATTTGCCTTGAAAGCTGATAATGACTTGTTTAAACTAATTAATATGATGAATAAATTGGCGACTAACTTTACTTTTACAGATTTTGGAGAGAATTTTCGCCACAAGTACCTTAGAGTTACAACGGGTGTGACAGGACTCGAACCTGTAGCCGACGACTTAGAAGGTCGTTGCTCTATCCATTGAGCTACACACCCACGATTTTTTATTGTAACCTCTTTTTTAAATCATCTAGAGCTAAAATTCAAATTCGTTGAGCCTTTGTTGTAGCATTTGAGGAAATTTAGCGTAATATTGCTTATTAAGAGGGGAAGGGTGAGGCAAAGGCAATAAGGAGACTTGACGCTGATACTGTTTTCCTGACTCGTCAGTCGCTTTTAAAATAATGGGCAATTTAGCTTGATAGCGATCGCTACTTTGCCAGAATTTATTAATTTCTGTTTTCAGACAGTAAGGAGTGAACCATTTAAACGCTTCTGTTCCTAGGGTAATAATTTGTGTCCCTTGCCAATGAATTACCAGTAATTGTTCAACAAAGGGACGAAATCGTTCTTTGACTTTAGTAGAATAGGCTTTATTACCAGGGGGTTTGTAGGGAACCGTATTCGTTAACAAAACGCGATCGCAGATGGTTTGTAACGCTTCTGGACTGGTTGCCTTTTGTTGATACATGGCCCAATAAAATCCTTTGCGTACTAGGGTTCCTGCGGCTCCAATTAGGGGTTGTCCAGCATGAACCTCATCCCTTCCCAAATCTCGGCCAAAAAAGCAAATCTGACTCTTGAGATTGCCCGCATACAATATAGCATCTATCGGATTTTTCTGAGCCGCCTGATAGATAGGAACATCAATGGGAAAGGGTTCTCGTTCTGCTTCTTGGCGAATTCGTGCTAAAAGGGTTTCGAGATCAGACATTAAATTTACGAGATCGGCGATGACGGCAATCAGTACAATACCATGTAGGGTTACGTTAGGTGTAGTTACTTACGTTAGAAAATTATGAACGATCAAATAGATTTTATTCTTAAAATTATCATTTCTTCATTAGGATTTTCGATAGTTCTTAAATATTTTGCCCCTTTAATTACGATTTCTACCACTAATACTAATGCAGCAATTATTGTCATAATTTTGCCCTTAATTATGACTTTATTATTGTTGTGGCGGATGCTAAAAAAAATCACCTGATATCTATCTAATAATGAACTTTTCTCAATGGCTTGGCTTTGTTGTTTTAGTCATTTCCTTTTACATTTTATGGCAAATTCGTCAGTTACTTTTATTGTTATTTACTGCCGTTATTATTGCTGATTCTCTTAATCATGTTGTTAAAAGATTTCAAAAGTGGGGAATTAGTCGTCAATATGCTATTCTCTTGGCAATGGGACTATTATTAGCTTCTTTGGCTGGATTTGGTTGGATAATTATTCCTCCATTTGCTGAACAACTGCCGGAGTTATTAAAATTAGTTCCCCAAGGACTCAATATATTGATTGTTACGATTAAAGACTTTATTTCCCGTCTTGATCCAGAATTAATCAATTCTTTGCCTACTAACCAACAACTTATTCAACAATTACAACCTCTTGTTCAAAGAATTGCTGGTCAAGGTCTCTCCGTGTTTTATATGACATTAGGTATTCCTTTGACCTGTTTATTATTGTTTGCTTTGAGTTTAATGCTTTTAGCTAATCCTCAAGCTTATCGACAAGGATTTATTCGGTTATTTCCTTCATTTTACCGACAAAAGATTGATCAAGTTTTGTGTCAATGCGATCAATCATTACAAGGATGGCTAACCGGAATTTTATTTAATATGGCAGTCATTGCCATTTTAAGCTTTATTGGTTTATCTATTTTGAGTGTTCCCTTAACTTTAGCTCAAGCAATGTTGGCAGGAATTTTGACCTTTCTTCCTAACATTGGGCCAGTATTAAGCGTCATTCCTCCCATGGCGATCGCTTTACTAGACGCTCCTTGGAAATCTTTGGCAGTTCTTATTCTTTATATTGGGATTCAACAAGTAGAAGGCAATATTCTAACGCCACTAGTTATGGCTAATCGAGTTTCATTACTTCCTGCACTAACTCTACTTTCTCAAGTGTTTTTTGCTACAATTTTTGGCGTATTAGGATTATTTTTAGCGCTACCTTTAGCAGTGATAAGTCAAGTTTGGATCAAAGAAGTCGTCATTAAAGATATTTTAGTAGCATCAAAACATAGAGAGGTCCGCCTAAAAAGCAACATAGTGACATTTAGGTGAAGTCCGCCCAAAAATGAATCTACGGTGTGGGAGAGGGTCGTCCTAAAATGACAATATGTCATAGGGGCAGAGATGGCCTACGCTACGTTACGAAATTATTTTTCCGTAGCCGTAACTCTAGAAATGAAACGTAGCGTAGCTGGGCGAATTCTGTAGCGTACTACGTCAAAATGTAGCGTATCGTAGCGTACTACGCAAAATATTACGTCATATATGTATATACCTTCGTGTGATCGATTGCGGTACTAAGGATTCGATTTGCTTTAACTCGAAACTTTAAATATAAGTGATAATATTTAAAAAGAAACGACCAAACCG
>JBCDDV010000332.1:0-4356 GCA_039180145.1 Cyanobacteria bacterium P01_G01_bin.49
AACTATTTAACAGCAAAATTGATTATTGCCTTATCAATGTTTGAGCGTTCCCGTCGTCGTCTAGCTTATTGGTTTACCCTTTCAATGGGCAGTATTTTAATTCTGTTTGCTTTTACCATTTATCATCGTCAGGTAAAAGAGCAACAGCGTAAATTTGACGCGTCAGTTTATGCACAGACTAAAAAAATTGCCTCGCTAACCAGCTATCAGCAACAAGAAAAAAGCTGGCAAATAGAGACAGACAATGTATCCTTATCAAATACCGAAATTTTCAATGAATTGAGAATAATTTATATTCGTTGGTATGATTCTCAGAAAAATCTTTTACAGTTTATTGGCAATTGTCCTCCGCAAGAGTCTTTATTAATAATTGGATGGCAAACCTTACAATACGACTGTAAATTTAATGGTCAAACCCAACAAAAGAATCTGCGTAAATTAACGCTACCTTTACAATACGAGCAATCTCTGGTTGGTTATCTAGAAGTTGCTGTTTCTATCGCTCCTATTCGAGACTCACTATCGCGATCGCGTTTATTTTTATCCCTAGGCGTACCCATTACACTTGGTTTTATTGGTATCGTAGGCTGGATGCTCGGTGGCTTGGCAATGCAGCCTGTCAAACGCTCTTACGAACAATTACAACGTTTCACAGCCGATGCTTCCCATGAGTTACGGGCCCCAGTAGCCGCAATTTTGAGTAATGCTCAAGTCGGTTTACTCGCTCCAACCGAAGACATTCGGCAACCCCGTCAGCGTCTGTCCAATATTGTTACTCAAAGTAAATTAATGAGTGCTTTGATTGCTAATTTGCTATTTTTAGCCCGACATCAAGGACAATTAAATCCTCAAGATATTACTAAAACGAATGTAGTAGATTTATTGAACTCCGTGGCGAGAGAATATCAAACTTTAGCGAAAGAAAAAGGGTTAAAGTTTAATTTCAATGTACCAATAATCTCTCTAGAAGTTAAGAGCGATCGCGATCTTCTTCAACAGGCAATTCATAATTTACTTGATAATGCTATCAAATATACTTCTGCTGGGGGTATGGTTGCATTGGAACTCACAGTGAAACCCCGTCGCATTTTAATCAAAGTTAAGGATACTGGTATTGGTATTGCTGCTTCGGACTTACCTTATATTTTTGATCGTTTTTACCGAGTCGATCAAGCTCGCACCAGGCAAACAGGCGGTTTCGGGTTGGGTTTGGCGATCGCACAACAAATTATTCAGGCTCATAACGGCAAGATTACGGTAGAGAGTGCAGCGGGAAAAGGGACGACATTTCAAATTTGTTTGCCACTATAATTGATATCTAAAAATTGTCGAAAAATAATGTGATCTGTCGTTTTCAGACTCAGTAAGCTTTACAGAGAATCTTGATGAAATTGCTATTGTCAACTAGCAGAACCAAATCGCAATAAAAGAGTGACTAATAAGCGATCGCTAACTCAAAATTTTGTAACTGGATCTAGATTCAGAAATAAGCATCGCATAAGGTTTATGATAGCGTTCAACACAATGCAGCATGGATGGATTTTTGCTGGCAACGGCTGCGGTTGCATAGGGAATACCACTATCAATTTGACGTTTGACAGCTTCTGTTAATAAGGAAAAACCTCTTCCCATTCTTTGAAATTTTTCTTCAACAAACATCACTGAATAGCGAATTGTCTCAGAGTCTATGCGATGATTAATTGTCCAACCGATTACATCTCCTTGATAGCGCAAACCTAAACTATTGAGGGGTTCGAGTCGTGAATCTTCCATGAAAGGACTTAATGTATCTGGGTAAGCTTTGCGTTTGAGAATGCTTGCTTTTTCTGCATCTGTTAGCTCTACCCAAGGGAAAACAGTAAACTGTTTGGGGAGTGCATATTTATACACCCAAGGAGCTTGACTAAGGGATTCTATTGTAGCCTTAGTAATTAGAAAATCAATTCTTGGCGTTTCCCAATTCTGTTTTTTAAAGATAGATTCTAACGCTTTTTCTGTTAATTCACTAACACGATATTTTAACTGTATTCGTGGGCATTTTAGTTTAATTAGCGCTTTTTCTAAATTACTAAATAATTGGCAACCAATTCCTTGATGGCGATATTGGGGCGTGACGAAAAAAGAAATAATGTCTGCGGTTTTAGGTAATAATTCTACGAGAACTAATCCGACCATTTCTTCATTAAGAAAAGCGGCTACACCACCTAAATAGCCTCTTTGTTTAGCACCTTGCCAGCGTTTTTTGATACTAGGAAAGGTAAGCGACTCGAATTCGAGAGTGTTAGCAGCAGTTAAGTTATAAACCCATTGATATTTTATGGAAATGTTAGATACTGAAACATTTTTCCAATGATTTGGCTGATTTGTTAATGTCATGTTTTGTCGCTGTTTGACTAGAGAAGAGGATAAAGATAACGATCGCTAGTTTAATCAACCAGAGAAATCGCAACTGTGAGTGGTGCTTACATTAATTTTCAGTATGGCTCATCGCCACATCAACAAGAAACTCGATCGCTTAAGCGATCGAATTTCTTAAATTTCTGGGGTTAGACAATACCAACGGCTAAATCGTTGATGTATTGACTTCCAAAACCACCCAAATCGAAAGTATCATTATAGACAGTCATGCTTGTTTTCCCCAGATTAAAAGATTCCTCAAATAAAGGTCCGAATTTCTTCTTACCTTTTGCAACCTCAACGTCATACCACGCTTTCCCTTGAAGGGCAGCTATATCAAAATCTAGATCGAAAATAAGGTCAACTTTAGTAGTTAATTCAGGATTAACTAGGTCAAGTTTCAAATCGTAATCTAGCTGTCCGTTACCATTTGTATCCATACCGGTCAAAAAGTCAAAAGATACATCTTCTCCAACCATGAAAGTATTGCTCAAGGTGCCATCTTCTAACAATACCTGTCCAGTAATAGAATCAAAAGTTAACTCATGGGTTGCTTCTACAAAGACGTCAGCCATCAAATCCAAATCCAATAAATCCCACTCAACCCCCGCTACGTTAATATCCCAGTCACTTTGCCAAGCACTACCAATTGCTTGCAATTTTACATTCTTAGATTCTTTCAAATTTTCTACAATTAAATCATCGAAAGAAAACTCCGTTGATAGGGCAAGGTCTTCTACACTAGCAGAAAGAGTATTGTCATTTGTGATAGCACTTTCTAAACCAATATCTAGACCACCATAGGTAACATCAATAAAATTACCAATAGTTGTGCTGTATTCCTCGCGAGTATCGAATTCATAATCTATTGAATAATCGATATCAGTCCCTAATTGATCGGCTATATCAAACTTCTTCTTACCTATTACATAATCAATCTTGGCATAAGCTCCCAAATAGAACTTTGCACCTAGGTCGAAGTAAACATCAAGATACGGAGTTGTGGTTGTAAACTTGGCTGTATCGGAAAGAATGTAATCAGTGGAGAGAGTAACTGTATCGCCAGTGAACACCTTGCTGGGACTATTAAGCATTATATCGAAAGGCAAAGTAGTATCAATTGAACCCGAATTAAGTTCATAACCGGTGCGGAAGTGGAAATCTCCAGCAGTACCACCTCCAAATTCAACAAAACCGACTTCTTTATCGAAAGTGTAATCCCAGGAAATCGGGTCAAATGGTTCAAAATGAAAACTACTTTGAACAGCATTTCCACTACCCCAGATACTCTGATTGTTTGACTCAAATGTTAAATCATATATTCCAGAAGTTCCTTGATAGTAGTAAACTTGGCCAAAACCAGTTCCAATCGTTAAATCTAAGTACCCATCTCCATCAATATCCCCTATAACTGGGGCAGCATTTTCTTCCCAGCCTTCTGGAAGATTTACACCTTCTCCGACATCAATACCATCGAAGGGGTTATTACCCCCCGTTTGTTCAGTAAAATTGCCATCACCGTCATTTTGGAAGTAGTGAATTGTGCCATCACCGCTACCAACAACTAAATCTAAATGACCATCATTATTGATATCTGCAAAAGTGGGAGAAGCGTTAGAGCTAACAGATGCGACTAAACTTCTATCACTAAATGTACCGTTATTATTTTTGTAGTAATATACATTACCGTTGTTAGCATCTCCTTTGGAATTATTATGACCGACAAAAGCATCTAAATCCCCATCATTGTCAATATCTGCAAAGGCTGGGGTAGGGGTTCCTGTTATCGAAAGTCCATCAAAAGGATTATTGCTACCAGTTTTTTCAGTGAAATTACCATTACCATCACCTTGATAATAACGGATTGTACTATCACTACTACCGACAATAGCATCTATATTTCCGTCATTGTTAATATCTGCAAAAGCTGGTTTAGCCTCAGAACCGGCGAATTTCATA
>JBCDDV010000333.1:0-4355 GCA_039180145.1 Cyanobacteria bacterium P01_G01_bin.49
AAGTAAAGTGTCGATAATTCATTGAAAATCTGTCCCAATCTTCCATACGCAAATTAAACATCTTAATAAAGAAATTGGCTAAAGTGATAGATAAAGGAATGCGAAAATAAATCCGTTTATTTAGATAACTAGAAATTGCTTGAACAGCTTCGTCAACCGTTATTCTTTTATTTCCTAAAACCACTAATTTTTCATCAGCTTCAGATAGAGGATAATCGACTAAATATTTAACCACTTGAGCAATATCTTTGGCATGAATATAATGAAAACTTCCATCTGCTTTAAACCACCGAATTAAATCTATCCATTTAATCACATCTCCAATTCCCCCAGACAGATGAGAATAGGGTTTATCCAGTTCTCCACCAAAGACAAAAGTGGGAAATAATGTGGTGATTTTTTGATAAATGGGTAATTCTTTTAATTGAATAAAACATTGATACTTAGTACGAATATAATTCGTTCCAAATTCCCCTGCTTCTGGTAATGGTTGATTTTGTTGATCGAGAATACTTGATGTGGAAAAATAGAGAATTTGCTCGCATATTTCTGGATCTAATAATTGAATTAATTGTAGGGTTTTAATTACATTAATTTCATAAGATTCAGTAATTCCTCCCCAACTGGTTGCCGCTAAAATTGCAATATTAACTGTCTTTAATAAGTCACTAAATTTATCAATACTTTGTAAATCACCCGTCAGAATATGAAGATTAGGGCGACTTTGATAATTAAATTGCAACTTATCAGGATTTCTAACTAAAAAATAAAGCTCATGATCTGTTTCTTGGATCAGAGCTTCTGCCATATAATGACCAATACAACCACTAGCACCCGTGATAAAAATTCGTTTCATTAATAACTGATTTATTAAACTCCGTTTTAGATAACGGCTTGACAATACTAATGTAACATAATCATTAAGATACTAAGGAATGTACTCTAAAAAAGTGATAGTGCTACTGGGGTAATCACATTATTGAGCATTTAAGTTTTTAAGAATTTTTTGTGCTAAAAGTTCTTTTATTTCTCTATGTCGTGGTATCGCTTCAGTAACTCCAGTTTGAGGATTAACCCAAAGAGAATGAGAAGCTGCTTCTCGTTTAAGATAACACCCTGCCCTCCTTAATCTTTTTTCTAATTCTTTACGTTTTATGGAAGAAAAATTGTCTCTTCAATCGCTTCTTTTGATAGTCCTCGACGAATATCAACTAAACGATCTTCAAAAATAAGTTTAATGGCGTTTTTTAAGCTTTCTTTAGCTTCTTCAATGGTTTCTCCTTGACCATTTGCACCAGGAACTTCGGGACAAATTGCCCAGTATCCTCCTTCTATTGCTGTTTCAATAATAGCGGTAAATTCTGCTTTCATAACATTTTTCCGATGATTTTCTAGTGATAATTTATGATATTTCAACCTATCTGACAGGCGATCGCTTTTGAAATTGTAAATTATAGAAAGATATTGATATTGAAATTAAACCGAATGGAGAATGGGTCAAATGAATAAAAAACCAGATTTTCAAGCCATCACTTCTCAAGAACTAAGACGTTATGTTTTGTCTCATCGAGATGATGACGAAGCTTTAAATGCCTATGTTGATAAAGTTAAAGAAAAAATATAAGGTAGGCATTGCCTACCCTACAATTAAACAGAAACTGCTAATAATTTATCAACCTGCTTGGCTGTTTCAAAGAAACAACGCACATTATCTTCAGGAGTTCCCACCAAAACACCATGACCTAAATTGAGAATATGTCCGCCTCTTCCCGCTTTTCTGACAGTATCAAGAATACGCGCTTTAATAAAGTCTTGGGAACCAAATAACACCCCAGGATCAATATTTCCCTGTACTTTCATATTTTTGCCTAAGCGTTGTCTCGCTTCAGCCATATCTACTGTCCAGTCTACACTGACAATATCTACCCCAGATTGTCCCATTCTCTCCAAAACACCAGCACTGCCACTAATATAGAGAATTAGTGGCGTATCAGGATGAGTTTCTTTGACTTGACGTACCACTTGTTGCTGATAAGGTAAGGCAAAAACTTCATAATCTTGGGGACTTAATTGACCTGCCCATGAATCAAATAATTGCACCACTTGGGCCCCGCAGTCAATCTGATAACGGACATAAATGGCGATCGCATCTGCTATTTTACTCAAAAAGTTATGCAAGATTTCTGGTTGAGAAAAAGCCATGCTTTTGATAATCGAATAGTTTTTAGAGCTTTTTCCTTCAATAGCGTAAGCAGCCAATGTCCAAGGTGAGCCAACAAATCCTAACACAGTAGACTTATTTCCCACTTCTTGCCGTAGGGTTTGTAAAATAGTTTTGATGAAAGGTAAAGATTCTTCCGGGTTAAAAGGACGAAGATTGTCAACTTGCTCCTTAGTCCGAATTGGGGGGTCAATAACTGGCCCTTTACTTTCGACAATATCAAAGGGAATGCCTATTCCAGGTAAAGGGGTAAGAATATCAGAGAACATGATTACCCCATCTGGTTGAAATGCTCGCCAAGGTTGCAGAGAAATTTCAATGGCAAGGTCAGGATTTTCAGATCTTTCACGAAAACTGGGGTATTTATCCCGTAAATCCCGATAAACTTTCATATAGCGTCCAGCTTGTCGCATCATCCAAACAGGTGGACGTTCCAAGATTTCTCCCTGTGCTGCACGAAGGAGATAGGGTGTATCGTTAGCTCCTGTCATCGTTGCTTTTCCCAGTAATAAGCGTGTATTTCTCAGCTTATCATTTGGGGGTGGCCTGTCTTAATCGAGTTGTAATGAATGTTTATGTCTTTCCAAACTTTTTGCAATACAAATGATTCAGTCTCGTCTTTGGGGTAGCTCATGTTTAAGTGTAAACTTTGGTTGAGTGGTTTGTTATTTGTCATCTGTGCTGTGTTTCAATGAAATTTGTCATAATCAAAGACGAAGTTTTCGGAACAATAGATGAGCAATACTGTTCCTGTTTCCACCCTTTTCGTAGGACTCAGTGGGTTTATCGCCTTTATTTTGTCTTACATTGTAGTGATAGAGCGTACAAGTATCAGAGTTTGGCATGGAGAGTCGAAAGCCGATACATTAAACCAACCAAATTATCTTGAAAATCCAGGTAAATGGGCAGCATTTGTTGAAAGTTACACGCAGAAGTCAGTTACGCCAAAAATGAGTGACGACGGAATATTACAGCGCAAAGTCCGAGCATTTGGAAATTTTATGGAGTATGTTCCACTAGCGTTACTGTTTATACTGGTGCTTGAATTAATGAGTTCGCAGACCTGGTTATTGTGGCTTTTGGGGAGTACCCTTATGGTAAGTCGGATTACTCATGCATGGGGAATAATAAACACCTATGGCCCCTCACCAGGTCGCGCTATTGGCTTTTTCTTAACTTGGTTTGTCTACTTAGTAGGTGCTACTGCTTGCCTGTATTATGGCGTTATTGAAGTATTAAAGTAGCTTACAATATAGATTAAATTAATGAAAAATGATTTATCAATGATTTTTAAAGGTTACTTATTAAACCTAGTGTCAAGCTAGAGAACACTTGATCACTAATTCTCCATCAGCACATTTTTGTGTCGGCAAAGCTTTCTCAACTCTATCAGCCATTGTTACTCCCTATTCTTCACGGTTTGACTGGCTTATTAGCGATCGCGACGGCACTGTTCCCACAATATTTTTTTCTGAAGCTCTTACTCTAGGCTTAATAGAAAACCTAGAGTTACCAATATAGTAGATTGAAACGTGCTAAATATTTAAGCGATTGAATGCAATAAAATTACAAACTTACTATCTTCTAGCGATGATCCAAACAGCATGGATAATACCTGGAATATAGCCTAATAATGTCAATAAAATGTTTAGCCAAAATTGTCCCCCAAAGCCAACTTGGAGGAAAACGCCAAGCGGAGGGAGAAAAATAGCACAAATAATACGAACTAAATCCATTGTTTTCCCTAAATTAATAATATGAACGTTGAAGCCATACTGCAAAGTACAAAAAGATATTTTGTCAAAAACTGGTTTCTAGAAAACAGGAAGGAAAAAGAAAGCCTTCCCGTTACTAACCATCATCAAAAGCTCATGCTTTTGACTCAATTACTGAAACTTTTTAGAAGCGTTATCAAAAGAAGCGGTTAATTCTTCCCATGCCCTTTCAAATCCGCTTTGAATCTCTGCCCAGGCATCTTCTCCTGCTTTTTGTAATTCTTCAAATTTAACTTGAGCCGCATCTCTTTTGGCTTCTAGTTCTTCCATCTTACTATGATACTCTACTGCGGCATCTGCTTTTGCTTGGTCTGATTTGGCTTTTAATTCATCAATTTGCGCATTTAACTTGTCTAATT
>JBCDDV010000334.1:0-4355 GCA_039180145.1 Cyanobacteria bacterium P01_G01_bin.49
AAGTTTCTCTAAAGGTAACAAATCATCAACAAATTCAGCGACGTATGTTAGAAAATGAAGATGATTTGTATATTGTTAGTAATCCTCCAGAAGGACTAGATTTAGCGACTCAGCCTTTTCTTGATAATCCTTTAGTCGTAATCGCTCGAAAAAGTCATCCGTTGGCAGGAAAACGGAATATTTCGATTAGTAGTTTAGAAGGGGAACCCTTTATTATGCGAGAGCAAGGATCGGGAACCAGATATGCGATCCAAAATCTCTTGGCTAAACATAAAGTATCCGTTCATGTCAGGTTAGAGTTAGGGAGTAATGAGGCCATTAAACAAGCGATCGCTGGTGGTTTAGGTATTTCTGTCCTCTCTCAACATACCTTGATTTCCGAGGGAATTGATAGCGAATTAACTGTTTTAGATGTTGAACATTTTCCCATCAAACGTCGCTGGTATGTTGCCTATTTAGGGGGAAAGCAATTGTCAGTAATTACCAAAGCTTTCCTCGCCTATTTACTTGAAGAAAGTCCGAAATTTTCAGTGCCTAGTGTGCATCCTTTGATCAAAGCTTAGATAAGTTTAATTGGCTAAAATGTAGAGGGGTTGGCATAACAATCGTAACCGTAGAATAAGTCAGGTCATTTTACGATTAATCAATACGAGAAAATAGCATTTCTCCTTGTACCGCTAATTCCCCATCGACTCTACCTTCTCCTTGCATTTTGGCAATTCTATTCCGTTTCAGAGTTAATAATTCGACGGTCATAATAAGTTGATCTCCAGGAACAACAGGACGACGAAACCGAACTTTATCAATGCCTGCAAAGGCGAAAAATACCCCTTTCATTCCTGGTAATAAGGTCAAAACGACTCCTCCTACTTGGGCCATAGACTCAACAATTAATACACCTGGCATAATAGGAAGACTAGGGATATGTCCCGTAAAAAAAGGCTCATTAATGGTGACATTTTTAATCCCCACTGCTCTTTTTGCAGGTTCATAGTCAATGATTCGATCAACTAATGCAAAAGGGTAACGATGAGGCAGTAATTCTTGTATTTCTTGAACTGTAAATGTCGTTTGAATCTTGTTGTTTTCTGTGGTGTTTTGGGAGGCATTAACAATATTCGTATCAGTAACACTAGACATAGTGATTAGTCAGCCATTAATAAAAATAATCCTTTATTATTGTTTCACATCGAAGGATTTTTCTGGGTGATTTCATAATTCTTATATTAGCCTCTGTTACAAAATGTTTCTGTGTTGTAAAAAAAGATAAAGAATCAGAGCAAATGAACACCACTTATTCTTATTGTAATGAGTCGTTATTTTTGGCTAGCTCTGAAGATAGATCAAAGAATGAAATTAAGCAAAAAAATACTGCCCATTTATAATAACAGGCAGCTATCTTACCAAAGATCTCAAAGATTATACCTAAGATGATTGAAAAAAAGTTAATGCTTAAACTTCTACATAGAAGAACCTAAACCAGCATAGGCACCGTAAAAGAAAAGACCAAGCACAACAAGGGCGCCAGTGCCAGCAATTAAGCCAACAAGCCATAAGGGAATTCTACCTTCTGCAAACATGATTTACCTCCTATATAACTCCGGATAAAAAACTAATTAGTTAAAGAAATAGCTGGAAAATAGAATGCCAAGAACTGCTACTAAAAGTAACCCTAAATAAAGAGAGGTACGGTTCAGTTCGACAGGTTGACGGTTTGGGTTTTGATTTCTGTCCATAAATAACTCCTAGCGTTGAATAAACTGCATCGCGGTGATCGCACCGACAAAGAACACCGTAGGAACAGCTAACGCGTGAACAGAGAGCCATCTCACGGTAAAAATAGGATATGATACGGGTTGATTGGGATTGTTACTAGTCATAACTTTAGACCTCTCCTAGATTAACTACTTATTAAATTGTTGAATTTCGTCAGACGCTTCAAAGCGGTCTTGAATAATCGGTAATTCTTGACGTTCTTGCGTAAAATATTCGTCGGGACGGGGAGTTCCAAACGCATCATAAGCTAACCCTGTGCTAACAAACAGCCAACCAGCAATAAATAACATAGGGATAGTAATACTATGAATTACCCAGTAACGGATACTGGTAACAATATCTGTAAAAGGACGTTCTCCGGTAGAACCTGACATTTAAGTTTCTCCTCTCAAATTAATTACAAATGGCAAAATCTAGTCTACTACGATTTTGAAACAGACTGGCTTACTTCTTATCCTTCTCCGCTTTAGGCAGCTTCTGTAGAAGGTTCATATTTCAGTAAAATTCCATCCTGTCCTAAGATAAATCCCTTTTCAGGATTAACAAAAACAACTTTATAGAGGTTGGATGGCACATCTTCAATGGCTCTATCCTTCTTCCAATTTTCTCCCTCATTGGGGCTAACTAGTAAGTTGCCACTACCACCTGCTACCCATAGTTCTTCTGGGGTGCGATAGGCTAAATCTAGTAGTCCCCAACTGGTAGAGGGTTCAGGATAAATTGCCTCTTGCCAGTCTTCCAAATCCTCTGGGGAAGTGAATTGGATCTGTCCTCCCCTAGCTAATAGCCAGAGGCCTCCCTCTTCACTGTAACCCATTTTTTGCAGTCGGCGCGAAGAGTTACGGTTATGGGGTGTCCATTCGCTTTGCCCTGGTTCCCAAGTAGAATAGAAGTTGCCCCGTGCCGAAACTGCTACGTAGCGGCCATCAGGCGATCGCGTAATGCTACGAGCGACCCCAACTGCCCCTTCTACTAAGGCTGTCCAATTTTTTCCCCCATTGCTAGTTTTGTAAATAGCCCCCAAATTTGTCACCATTTCAGCCGTTTCTGGGCCAAGAGCAACAACACCATTGGGCGCACCAGGAAGTTTTTCACTCAGAGGAATACGAGACCAGTTTTTACCACCATCTTCAGTATGGAGTAAGATAGCAGGCTCACCTGTGATCCATCCTTCTTGCTCATTAAAACTGACGGCAGTAAAGCTCACTTTTTCTTCACCGAGGTCTAACGCGCGTTCTTGCCAAGACTCACCTCCGTCAGTGGTTTCAAATAGGGATGCCTTTGTTCCCACTAACCAACCATGCTCAGGATCGTTAGTAAAGGCAATATCGGCGAAGATAGCGTCTGTCTCTAATGAGAGGGTCTTCCAAGGGTTATTGAGGGTCGAAGGAACATTACTGCAACTAATGCAAAATAAGGAAATGGCTATTAATATTAAAAATTGTTTCAGTTTTCTCATGAAGACATTGATAAACATTGGAAAATAAGCTGATTCAGACAAGATTAAATTTATAGTTAAACCACGGTATCTTAAAAAAAGCTGGCGCTTTTTCCAAATTTAAGCCGTGAGCCTCATTAATTTAATCCATATAGACTCAAGAAGAAGAGAAACCCTAACGCCAGTCCTCCAAAAATGAGAAGGTTTTTCTGAGCGGGGGTGAGGCGGTTAACCCCAAACCCGTAGTTAAGGTTCTCTTGGAAACCAGAAGGCGCATTACCAGCACCAACGTTAGTGAATTGATTAGAGCGGGCGCTGCACACAGGACATCGCCAGTCACTTGGTAATTCTTCAAAGGGGGTTCCCGCCGAAATATTGCCCTTAGCGTCTCCCTTACTAGGTTCGTAAACATAGCCGCAGAGACGACATTCGTAATTGGCTGGGGCAAGTTCAGCCAGGGTTTTTTCTTTTGGTGGCTCGCTCATTGCTTAAATTAAGCAAATATTAAAATATCTGTTACAAATTATCGCATAAAGTTAACAGTCTTTACAAAAATAGGGAGATAGATTCAGAATTAAGAAAGGCAAATTCGCCCAATCAAAACTCTCAAGTCGGGCAATGCTTGAATTCACCTTGTGTTAGGACAGCTTGGGTAACAAGATTGTTACCTGCTCAAATTTTGAGATCGGAAATTGCTTACAATAGAAAATATTGAGTAATTAAATTAAACAGTTCCCCAAATCAGGCATGACCAAAACTGTTGCAGATGTGATGACTCCAAGCCCCATCACTGTCACTCCACAAACTTCCTTATCCAAAGCGATCCAAATCTTAGCAGAAAAACGAATTAGCGGTTTACCTGTCGTTGACGATAGCGGTAAGCTGATAGGCGTGATTTCTGATACTGATTTAATGTGGCAAGAAACAGGGATTGAACCCCCCCCTTATATTATGATTCTTGATAGCGTTATCTATCTACAAAATCCTGCCCGTTACGAGAAGGAAATTCATAAATCCTTGGGACAAACCGTTGGTGAAGTAATGACAGAACAACCAATTAGTATTAAATCTGCTCAATCTTTAAAAGAGGCAGCTAATTTAATGCACGAAAAAAAAATTCGTCGCTTACCAGTTGTAGAAG
>JBCDDV010000335.1:0-4350 GCA_039180145.1 Cyanobacteria bacterium P01_G01_bin.49
GTGGGGTTAAGCCAATAGCACCTTGTAGATTCGCCCCTTCGAGATTGGCTTGCTTCAAATTTGTCTTTTCAAAATTAGCTTGTTCCAAATTAGCTGAAACTAAATTAGCTCCTTCTAAGTTAGCTTCTTGAAGTTGAGCTTTAAATAACAAGCCTCGTCTGAGATTAGCACCTTGAAGATTGGCTCGTTGAAGATTAGCCTCGACTAAATTAGCATTTTCTAAGTTCAGTCCCTCTAAATTAGCTTGATTTAATTGACTACCAACATCAAGATTATAGGCAGATTGTTTAAACATTGTCCTGAATTTTTCAGGAAACCGGGTTCCCACATCATAAAGTGCTGAACTTAAATTAGCTCCGGTTAAATCAGCTTCGCTTAAATCAGCACGTCTTAAGTCAGCTTGAGAAAGGTTAGCTCCAGTCAGATCAGACCCCTGCAAGTTAGCACCGCTCAAATCAGCTTTCTCTAAGTCAGCTTGCCCCAACTGTGCTTTTTCCTCTACTTTATAAGCCGTTTTTCGGAGCATTTCTCGCCATTTGATTGGAAATGTTTTCTCCATTGCTTGATCATAAATAGCTTGATTAAATTGACTATTCTCGTTCAATTTAGCCCCTTCAAAATTGGTTCCTCTTAAATTGGCTCTCTGAAAAATCCCATTGAATAGATTGGATTTTTGTAAGTTAGCTTGACCTAAATTAGCTTGGCGCAAATTAGCTTCTTCAAGATTAGTTTCACTGAGGTCAACTTGCCTTAAATCAGCTTTAGCTAAATCAGCTTGGGTTTTTTGTTTAACATCAAGAAAGTAGGCACCTTGTTGGGGCAGATAATCTCGAATTTTCTCAAAAGGCTGAGTTTGACGATCAAAGACAACACGAGTTAAATTAGCACCAGTTAAATCTGCATTAATTAAATTAGTCCCTCTCAAATCGGCTCCCGTCAAATCGGCCCCTGTTAAATCAGCTTGAAACAGATTAGCATCTCTTAATTTAGTGCCACTGATTTTGGCCTCAACTAAGTCAGCATTACTTAAATCTGCTCCTTGGAGATTAGCTCGGGATAATCGCACTTTTGATAAAATTGATTGCTGAAGTTCTGCCCCTTGAAGATTGGCATTTTCCAAGTTTGCTTCAATTAAAATGACCTCTTTCAGTTGTGACCAAGGCAACTTAATCGGGGATAAATTAGCGCCTTGTAAATTGAGCTTATTAAGATTAATACAATCGGCATAAAACCCTTTAGTTAAAGGCAAATGTCGCCAAGTTTGCCAGAAATCTTGTCCCATTCCAAGAGGGGGATTGTTTTCTTCTTCACAGCCTTTATTTAAAGATTCTAGCGCTTCAATTCTGCCAGCACTTGCATTGATTTTTTCGGGGTCTATGTTGTTAATTACCTGCCAAGATTGATTACGGGATGATTTTTCTCGTTTCTCCGCGTCCAAGATAAAGATAATGACTCCGAACAGTAAACTAAACTGCCCTAAAAAAACAATACTTTTCCCTAATTGTTTTATATAGTCTAGGCTTTGCTCAAGCCATTTTGAGGAGGAAGAAAATTCTGGATTCCCTTGACAATAGCGTTCCCATAGCTGTTGGGTTTCTTCTAAGGAAAGCTCAAGTTCCTGGGCGATTTGCAGTAATTTTACTTGAAAATTAAAGGGGTTATTTGTTAAAGTTTCCAGCTCTTTAAACCTAGCTATTATTGCTTCAGGATTATCCTTGGTGTTAATCTTGTGTGGGGAATTTTTATTGGTCACAAAAAAATCGGGAATATGAATCAACTTTTTATCATAGCTTGTGAATCTACTTTTTAAGAATCAAGTAATCAGAAAAGATGCTGTTTTAAGTAGCATTATGTTGCTTATAACCAAAATTATTGCTGATAAAGCTGATTACGAACCATTGCCAAAACCCCTTCAGAAATAGGAACGATTCGCGCTAAAATAACATCCAATACCATCGTATTAATAATGTTCCGTCGGCGTGGTTGCTATGCTTCAGTTCCAAATTCAGTCCGATAGTGATATTCCCGCCTCCAAACAACTATTTGATCAAATTCGCTTTGCGATCGCCTCTCGTCAATATCCACCAGGACACCGTCTACCTAGCACCCGCCAATTAGCAACGATGACGGGATTGCACCGCAATACCATTAGTAAAGTTTATCAACAATTAGAGGAATCTGGTTTAGTTGAATCCATTGCTGGATCGGGGATTTATGTCAAAGCACAACGTCACGAAGACACCCTAATTCCTGACTCCCCTTTACTGACTCAATATTCTGAAGCCAGTCAAATTATTCAAAAAAGCTTAGATGAATTACTTTGGCAGGGGTTGACTCTCTCTCAAGTGAAAGAGTTATTTCTCGCTTCCATTGACTGGCGGTTACGCTGTAGTGCGCAAGTTTTAGTGACTGTTCCCAGTCAAGATATTGGAGCAGGAGAATTAATTTTACAAGCATTAGAAAAAGCTTTGGCTATTCCTGTGCAGTTAGTACCAATGGAAGAATTGGCACAAGTATTATCTCAAACAAAATCAGGCACTGTCGTCACAAGTCGCTATTTTATTGCGGAAGCAGAATCTATTGCTTCTCCTCATGCTACTCGTGTGATTCCCCTAGATATTTACGATTACAGCAAAGAATTAGCTATTATCAAAGAATTGCCCCTTGATACCCGTTTAGGGATTGTTAGTCTCAGCGCAGGTATTATTCAAGTAGCAGAAATTCTCATTCACAGTTTACGAGGCGATGATTTATTGTTGATTTCAGCCCAAGCAAGCGATCACCGTCAGCTTTTGGGGTTAGTACGATCAGCCCAAACAATTGTCAGTGATCCGGCAAGTTATCCAATGGTTAAACAAGCTATCTTAGCAGTGAGAGATGATTTAATTCGTCCCCCAGACGTGATCTGTTCTGAACCTTATATTGGAGAAAAATCGATTAATTTCTTAAAACGAGAATTAGGATTAGGATAGTTTTAAAGACAAAAGATATTAGACAATATATGACAAGAGGTGATCAGTTATACGTTTATCGAGAATGGTTTAAACTTGAAGGGGTTTATGAACATCATGGCATTGACTGCGGAGATGGAACAGTTATTCATTATCGCAAGCCCAGTGAAGTAATTGAACGGACTTCTTTAAGCACATTTTCCAGAGGAAATCTCGTTTATTGTAGAGACTATCCTCATGGTTTTTGTTTCATTGCTGATGTTGTTGTCAGTCGTGCAGAGAGTCGTTTAGGGGAAAAGAAATACAATTTTTTGTTCAATAATTGTGAACATTTTGCGACTTGGTGTAAAACAGGTATTAACTATAGTAAACAGATTCAAGAGTTTATTCCCTTTCTCGATAAAATCAAGGTTTCCGATCTCTATAATCCTCTAAAAAATGCGTTAAATGAGACAACGCCTCACAATGCTCAACAGTTATTAAATAGCGCGTTAGGTGATCTGAAAATGGTTTGGGACGATATTCAACCCAAGTATAAAGCAGCGATCAAAGAACGAGACGCTTGGGAAAAAGTTGCACAAGAAGCAGTGAGACGGAACCGTGATGATTTAGCCCGTGGTGCCTTACGTAAAAAGTTAGCTTATCAACAACAGGCTGACAAGTTAGAAGAACAGTTAGACCAAGTTGCAGTTCTTACCGAAGATGTCTTAAAAAAGCTGAATTTATCTCTTTCCCAGTAACTCCCCCGAATTATAATCTAAACAATTTTAAAAATCGACTTTATACCTTTTTTCTTTCCAATTGAATTTATCCCGATTTTATCAGGGTGGAGAAATATTTTTTTTCTACTTTTGCAAAGTTGACAAGACCCGATTTAGAGAGACAAAAAGCCTATGAAATTGCTTGACACGATAATTTATTCTTCTGAAAATCTTACCAGTTCTAAACTTTTCTGCCAAAGTTGCTGAGCTAGATCGAGATCATAGGATTCTTGAGAAGAACGAATCATCTGTAACCCACTAAAATATTTTCCAGTTACTTGTTCTAACTCAGGATCTTCAATTAGTCTCGCCAAAGCTTGCCCGGATTGTTCTATGCTATTAATCTTAGGAAATAAACGAAAAATGGGGAGAATAAAGTGCCAGACGATTCGAGCAAGGGGAGGATAGTCTTGAGCTAAACCAGATCCTGGCATCAGTCCAGGATTGAAAACGTTGACTGTAATAGGCTGTTGTTGCGTTCTAATCTCTTGTGTCTCAAGAAGACGAGATAATTCGTAGGCACACAGAATATTACAAAGCTTAGAAGTCGTATAAGCTAAACGACCAATTTGGGCGATGCTTTGACCTTTAAGGGTGGGATCTAGTTCAGGGTGTGCTAATAAGTGAGGGTTTTGAAA
>JBCDDV010000336.1:0-4338 GCA_039180145.1 Cyanobacteria bacterium P01_G01_bin.49
ATTAAATTGACCTTTGGTATATTTAGTATCGAGTGACCCTAAAATATACTCATATAAATCATCTTTGAATCCCTCAAATGTTTTGGTATGAACGGTATGGGTTAGAAAGCTTTGAGAAAGACTTTTATAAGTGTATCCGCCATTAACAGTTCCAATAAAATGTTTTAAAGCTCGACTCAATTCGCGATCTTTTAACAAAGTTGGGTTTTCGACGGGACGAATAATTCGGCTATCTTCTTGAGAGAATTGAGGAGAACGGGCCATTGCTGCTAATCGTACCTTATAAGTCACATATTGTGATAAGTTCACCTCAAATCGACGTTCGGTTTGCGCCTTAATATGTCTCACTGTTTGTTGATGTTCTTGACTGCTTTCTCTTCCCAATAAACAGTGATTATAAAGATAAGGATAACGATAAATTAAGTTACCAACCGAATTAGCATTTTGGGGATTTTGTTTATTATTAATAACTCTTCCTAACCGTTGAAGTTTGACATACTGTTCAGACTCAGTAAAGTTCTTAACCAAATAGCGAACTCGATTAGCAGTATTATGATAACCATGACGAGGAGGAGCTAAATTTTCAAACAGTGCCACAAATTGAGGAATAGCATAGTGTAATTGAGGTTGCATCTGCCAAGAATTGATCAGAATATGACAACAACGGTTAAAAAAGTCATTGAACCGATATTCAACATTTTTTTTCTTGACAAGTTTGTCTAATGCAGCGTAAAGTTGAGCTTCTTGAAACCCCCTGGACTTAACAAATAAGCAACGAAAATTTTCAATTAATTGCTCAGGAGAATCAGTTCTTACGTGTTGTAACAAATAATCGTAGAAAACTTGTTCTTCTGATACTCCTTGTTGTCTGGTATAACTTTGAGATATGGTATTCATGGCTGTTAGCCCTTCCCAGTTAATTAGATTCAACCTGATGGCGTGAACTTTTTGCCGCTTGTTGGTTTGTTGGATGTCCAACTTACTCCAGCATTTTGGCTCATATTTAGTCAAATAACTGTCTTTACTATAATTAAGACGATAACGATATTGAGGACATTTTCTTGAAAAAATCTTACCAAGAAAACCGATTTTTAGCTCTTCAGCTAAATTTTTGCAAATAGTGGTAAAAATAGGGTAAACTTGCCGACAATCATTATTACTCAAGAATCAAGACATCAATTAATGTAACAGAAAAGAAGCTTGATTGTATGTGATATTGATCACGAGTTTTTAATAATCTATTCAGTAAATATTCGTATTTTTTTAATCAGTATATTCCCATGTTATTTGAAATGTATCTCAGTGAAATCTTCAATATTTTTAGTCAGAAGTCTCAGAATTTTTCAGCAAATAGCTTAGAAGCCCCTGTCAAAAGTATTAATACAGATAGTCGTACCATCAAACCAGGTGAGGTATTTTTAGCCTTGAGAGGTGAAAAATTTGATGGACATCTTTTCGTTGAGCAAGCGATTAATAAAGGGGCAATTGCTGTTATTTGTGAGACTCCGATCTCTGTAATTTCTGCTAAGAAAATTCCTCAAATTATTGTTCAAGATACCCTCAATGCTTATCAAATAATTGCTAATCAATGGCGCAAAAAAGTTAAAATTCCTATTATTGGCATTACCGGATCAGTGGGCAAAACTACTACCAAAGAATTGATAGCGGCTGCTTTGACAACCAAGGGAAAAGTTCATAAAACCCAAGCTAATTACAACAATGAAATTGGAGTACCGAAAACCCTTCTAGAATTAACTAGTGACCATGATTATGCTGTTATAGAAATGGCCATGCGTGCTTCTGGCGAAATTGCCCTGCTTACCCAAATTACTCAGCCAACGATTGGCATTATTACTAATGTGGGAACTGCTCATATTGGCAGGCTAGGATCAGAACAGGCGATCGCCGAGGCGAAATGTGAACTATTAAGAGAAATGCCTCAAGACGCAATAGCTATTCTTAATCACGATAATGAGCGTTTAATTAAAACAGCCGCTACAGTATGGCAAGGTAACACGCTAACCTACGGCTTAGAGGGGGGCGATCTTCAAGGAGAATTATTAGATCAGCACACTATCAAGGTAGAAGGAATGACCTTTCCTTTGCCCCTACCAGGTCGCCATAATGCCTTAAACTACTTGGCTGCTTTAGCAGTGATGAAACAGTTAAACTTAGATTGGACTCCCCTTACCCAAGGAATTTCGGTCGAACTTCCCCAAGGGCGATCGCAACAGTATCAACTTCCCAATGATATTTTGCTCCTCGACGAAACTTATAATGCAGGGTTAGAGTCTATGCAAGCAGCCTTACATCTATTAAAAAGTACCCCTGGAAAACGTTATATAGCCGTTTTGGGTACGATGAAGGAATTAGGGGAAAAGTCTGCTCAATTGCATCATAAAGTGGGGGAAACTGCCAGAAAGTTAGACATTGATCAGCTTTATATACTGGTAGATGATCCCGAAGCAGAAGCGATCGCAGAAGGAGCAAAGGGCTTGGTTTGTGAGTGTTTAGAGACTCATCAAGCCTTAATTGAACGATTAATTGACAAGGTAGAACCAGGCGATCGTTTATTATTTAAAGCATCCAATTCCGTTGGTTTAAACCGAGTGGTTACAGCCCTTCGTCAAGCATTAAG
This sequence comes from Cyanobacteria bacterium P01_G01_bin.49, assembly GCA_039180145.1. GTDB lineage: Bacteria > Cyanobacteriota > Cyanobacteriia > Cyanobacteriales > Microcystaceae > JBCDDV01. The sequence goes on from JBCDDV010000336.1 coordinate 2,639, forward strand.
CTAGTGGTTTCATTTATCATTTAGCATTAAACATTTATCATTAATGTTCAATGGTTGGTCAACAGTCTAATTGCTAGTTAAAACAAGGCAGAGGGCAGGCGGAAATTCCTAACGGGCAATTTAGATCATAATAGCTTAACCAATTAATATCAATGAACTACACAAAAGAAAAACAAGTCGCTTTAGCTGCTGTCAGTGCGGCAGCCGAACTTTGTCAACGAGTTCAAAAGGAGAACGCTGCCCAAACCTTGAATAAAGCCGATACTAGTCCAGTAACGGTGGCTGATTTTGCGGCCCAGGCGGTTATTTGCCAAAACTTGACTGATGCTTTTCCTGACGATCCCGTGATCGGCGAAGAAGATGCCTCGATGTTGGATCATCCTGACTTATTATCAGTCAAAACTCAAATTATTAATCAAGTTCGACAAGTTTTACCCTATGCTACCCCAGAAAACGTCATTGATTGGATTAATCACGGCAATGGGACAGTTGCCCCGCGCTATTGGACATTAGACCCTATTGATGGCACAAAAGGGTTTATCCGAGGAGATCAATATGCGGTGGCTTTGGCATTGATTGAAAATGGCGATCTCAAATTAGGTATCTTAGCTTGTCCAGCCTTTCCTGGAAAAAATGGCACAAAAGGAGTCATTTTCCTGGGTATTCGTGGCCAGGGGTCTGTAGAAATTCCCTTAAATGGAGGAACACCTATATCCATACAAGTTGATCCGTCAAGCAATTTTGAGCAATTATGTCGCATTGAAAGTGTAGAATCTGTTCATAGCGATCGCTCGGTACAAAGTGCTTTAGATATGGCTTTGGGCTTCAAATTTTCTCCAAAACCGATGGATTCTTTGGCTAAATATGGGGCGATCGCCAGAGGGGATGTTCATCTCTATACCAGAGTCCCTTTACCGCAATTTGCTAACAAAAAAGAGAATATTTGGGATCACGGGCCAGGGGCAATTATTATTGAAGAAGCTGGGGGAATTGTTACTGATTTAGATGGTAAAATACTTGATTTTTCCGTTGGTTCAAAATTGAGTAAAAATCGCGGTATCGTTGCCAGCAATGGCGTTATCCACGAAAAAGTATTAGAGGCAATTAGAAATCAAGCTCTGAAATAATAATTGACTTGTTTATTTACTCTTTTCATCCTCAAAACACAGACTATCATAGAGCATAGAGATAATAGTCGAGGATCACAATTTTATGTCCAGTCCAAATCGATCAGGAAAAGGGTATTTACCTCTCGTCGGGGTGACTGCCTTATTGGTTGCAGGGGGTATGGGAGTTTATTATTATTTTCAAGGACATTTGCCTTTTTTGTCTGGAGATGGGTTAACTCCCTTAGAAGCGGCTGAAGTGGTTCCAGAATCAGCCTTTGCCAGTAGTTATATATCAACACGTCCCCAAGACTGGAAGCAATTATCTCAATACGGAACCCCTGAAGCAAAGCAGGTCGTTGAAAAAAATTTAGAATTGTTGGAAACAGAGGCATTTTCTAGTCCAGAAATTTCCCTAGAAAAAGATATTTTGCCTTGGCTTGATGGGGTTACTATAGCCTTTCTTCCTGATCAAACAGAGGTAGTTTCTGCTGAAGATTTGCAAATTTTATTGGTTGTTGGTATTAAAAATAAAGTTAAAGCAGCCCAATTTGCTCAAAAACTGAATAAGCAACAAGATATTAAGTTACAAGA
>JBCDDV010000337.1:0-4329 GCA_039180145.1 Cyanobacteria bacterium P01_G01_bin.49
AGTGTTTTAACCATTCCTCATTTTTCAGGTAATGCAACTATTCCTCAAACCGTTATTCAGGAAGTTTTTATTGATGGAGAATTTAATGAAATTAATCAACGAATTGATCAAAATATTGTCTTTAATTTTATCTATTTCCCAGAAATTGAAGAATCAGTTATTCCTAATTTGAATTTTCAAGGATTGTTCTTAAATGAGGAAAATAACGGGAGTAATCAAGTAACACAACAACTTAATCAAACAATTTTCGATTTAGGTTTAGATGAAACTAATTTAACGAATTTTGGTGTAGATAATTTTTTGAATAACGATAACGTTTTAGATGGAAGTCAATTTAATCTTCAAAGTGCTTTACTAGAGGGAAATAGCAATGTAGTTACTCAGAAAAGCCAACAAGAGTTTAGTCATATTTTGGATCTATCACAGTTCGATGAAACAACAAAAAATGCAACTTTTAGCGAGTTAATTGGGAAAATTTTATATCCAAAAGAACTAGATTCTCTACAATTCGGTTTACAAGATACTGTTATCATCGGTGATCGTAACTTTGTCTCGCAAACAATAGAACAGACCTTGATTTACTCAATTATAACTCCTCATAATTTTAATTTTCAAGGACTTGATTTAGATCCGATTCAATTCACGATTCAAGAAACATTTATTAATCAAGATGATAATCTCATTAATCAAACGATTAATCAATTCATTAATGATGTTGCTTTATTTGAAGTGAATCTTGATCATCATAACAATCAAATTCTTTCATCGAACGAAACTATTATTGAATTTGACATAGAGACATTTATTAATAAAATTATTGGGGAAACTACGATTAATGCTGAGCAAACTAATCGTCAAGAAGTTGAAATTATTGGCAATGACAACACAGCGACCCAAAATAATTTACAAATTCTTGCTAAACCTATTCCTGAGCCAAGTACCGTTAAAATGTTATATTTAATCATCATAACAGGTTGCCTACATTTGGTAAGTAAAATTAGTGCTTTTAACTAAGAATATCTCTAATCAATGAAAAATTGCAACAATTTGAGTTGGTCATTAGAGCAATCATTTAAGAATTAATCTACAATGTAAATTGGAAATCATTAACTAACATTCCTGGAACTAAGATTCCCCCCAAGTTGCGCCTTTTATAAGTATTTGTTTCAGGAATAAACCATTGAAAATTAGTTAAAGCAATTAAATTTTCTCCAAAAAACCGATACAAACTCTCATCAAATCTCAAGTTTTCGATAGGTGCAATAATTTTCCCGTTTTCTACCCAGAAACAAGCATAACGAGTCATTCCGGTGATCCGGCCTCCTGTGCGATCGCTCCAGTTTAAATAGTGTAAATTGGAGATATATAACCCTGTTTCTAAAGTAGAGAGAATCTCATCTTCAGCTAAACTTCCCGCTATTACTTCAGGCGATCGCAACCCTTCAAAACTATTTGCACCATTAGCCACTAAATTATATTCTGAGGCAGTGCGAGAATTAATTAATGTATTAACTAACTTTCCTTTTGTAATAATAGGTAAGACTTCAGGAGCAATTTCTCCTAATTCATTAAACCGAGGAACCACCCCTTTACTAAAGTTTTCTTGTAAGAAAAATTGAGGGGATAAAAGTTTCCCCTGTTGTAATTTTAATAAAGCACTTCCTCCCCTTCTTAGGGATGCTTCGCTAATGCCTCCCCAGGATAACATTGAGATCAAATCAGCAACAGCCGCAGGTGCAAAATAGGTGCGATAACCTCCAGGTTTTAGGGTTTTTGAGGAATTTCCTAAAGCAACTAACTGATTTCTGGAGGCTTCTATTTGGGTTAAATATTTCTGTTGTTCCCAATTTTGACCCGAAAAAGTTCCTTTCACAGCTTTTTCAGAAGGGTCAATTAAAGAATAGTCCAAAATGAAAGATTCTGTAGCAAACCAATGAAATTGACCAGCAGAATTTGCATTGCCACGAATAACTGAACCTGCTGTGTAGAGTCCGGTCATATCGACTTCAGCAACTGGGGTTAGAATTTCATCAACCACTTTTTCAGGAGGTAATAAACTCCCCAGATAAACTTCTCGACTAGACCCATAATTTTCGGGTAAAACAAGATGAGGATCTTCGGGTAATTGAGGTAATTCTTGACGTAAATAGTCTAAGTTTTCTCGTCCTATTTTGCTGTCGATAGACACATCCCCTGTGAAAGGAAATGCAGCAAAGGCCGTTTTTTGATTGGCCATTAAAGTGAGTTTGATGGTTCCATCTTTGACCATCCCTGTTTGTCGAACTTTCGCACCATTAAACCTGATAAATTGGGTTTGTTCGCTATTGAGTTCAATGGAAAGATATTCATCTGTGTGTAATGTTTTAATCAGATGATCACATAATTGTTGAAAGTTAGCTTCTAAATGGTCTAATTTTTCTGGGTTCATTGTTCATTGTTCAGATAGATAGTTAAGTACCTAGTCATAATTAATTGCACACTTTACTAAGAATTTAAAATGGCTGTATTTCTTACCTGTTGCCCGTTCCCCGTTCCCCGTTCCCTCTCCCAACTGTGCAATTTATTTTGTGTACTCACTTAACTACCCAACTCCTCCAAAAACTTCGATATTATCAAATGCACAAATAGGGGAAGCATGACCAACACGAATTGCTTGATTTGGTTCTCCTTTGCCGCAGTCAGGAGTCCCATACATGGCAACGGTTGAGCGATCGCCGACTTGAGATAAACTGCGCCAAAATTGATTCGTAATTCCTCGATAGTTAGGATTTTTTAGGGTTTTAGTTAGCTTGCCATTTTCGATCAGTTTGGCATATTCACACCCAAATTGAAACTTGTTGCGATAATCATCAATTGACCAAGATCGATTAGACTCCATATATACTCCAGACTCAATCTGAGAAATAATCTCATCAAAAGAGGTTTTCCCTGGTTCTAAGTTAATATTAGCCATGCGATCAATGGGGGCCCGGTTCCAAGAAGAGGCGCGAAAATTGGCTACCCCTGGTACTTTTGCTCTAATTTGACTTTCTAAACTACCTAACCCCCGTAATAAAGTTCCCTCTTTAATTAAATATTCACGGGTGGCAATATTTCCTCCATCATCGAAGCGATAACTGGCAAATTCTCCTGAAACCGAAGGATCAAAGGTCACATTCATCAAGGGAGAACCGTAGACCAAGTTGCCAAAATCTTCTAATTTGACAAAGCTTGATCCGGCATAATTTCGTTCATCTCCTAAAATGCGATCAAGTTCTAAAGGATGACCGATACTTTCATGGATCTGCAACATCATTTGATCGGGGGCTAATACCAAGGTAGTTGTCTTGGTAGGACAGTCAGGGGCCGATAATAATTCTACCGCTTGTTCCCCAATTTTTTGGGCCCGGTTTAAGATCTCTGCTTCTTCTAATACTTCTATTCCTCCTTGATAGGAATGGGCCGTCATGCCGTTATCGGTGCGTCTTTGTATGATATTCTCTTTTTGGGCTGTTGCTGTACAGTCTGTTGTGATTAACAGGAATTTTTGATAAGCGTCTGACCCGTTACTGCTAACAAATTCAATTTCGGTTTCTAGGATACGAGCGATCGCACTGGTACTGACAATTTTATCGGAAACTTTTAGGGTCTCGTTAATTTTTAGAAGAAGATCGTTAATGTCTTTGGGACTGAGAAGATCGAGAGGTTTTAAGCAAGGAGAATGGTACTTTCCTACCGCTTTAGGACGTTGTTTTATTCCAAAAGAATGAACTCCCCAAGCAGCAGCAGTTACCGCTTGTTTATAGGCAGTTTCAGCAGCAATTTGCAAATTTTCTGGCGTAAGATGATTGGTTGCACAATACCCAAATTGTCCTTTGACTAAGACTTCTACCATCACCCCTTTGGTTTGAGTACGTCCGTTGCTTTGTGGTTTACCATCCCTAATGTAGCGGAGGGTAGAGGTTTCGGTAACTTGTCGTAACCCGATCCAATCTGCGGGAATATCGATTTTATTTAACCAGTTTTCTAACTGTTCAGTCATCTATCTTAATAACAATAATTATTTGATTAGAATCCTAGTATAGCAATACTATTTAAGTTTTATGCCGTCAAGATAGGAAACAGTAGAAACTGTTTAAGTGTTTTAATGATATTGGAATTTATGGTGAACTGATAAAAAATTGGAAGCAATTTCAAGTCACTTCCTTCTATGTCTTAATTTTGTCACCCTTATCTTTTAATGACAATTAGCATAAAAGGAAGTGACTTGAAATTGCTTCCAATTTTTTATCAGTTCACCATAAATACCAATATCATTAAAACACTTAAACAGTTTCTACTGTTTCCTAT
>JBCDDV010000338.1:0-4321 GCA_039180145.1 Cyanobacteria bacterium P01_G01_bin.49
CAAAATTTGGAAAGGAGTCAATTAAACTCTTGGGAAAAACTGGAGTTGGAGCCGACTCTAGCAGCAAACATAACATTCATCAGGCATAGGCTGATGAATTAGGGTTGTGTTGCAAAAACTGGTGGTCTTGCCTTGAGAGTGCTGCTGCACGGCCGATAAGCTAGAATAACGAATGCTGGTGGTGGTCTAGGATATCAATTATTTCATACAGCCTGGAGAACAATCAGAGAAATTGAAACAATACACATAGTAAGAAAAGGTCAGGTTCAAAATGTTAGTAAGGGAGACAGTGTGTCTCAAAAAGAATTTATTGAATCTCTCTTTGGAATGACTGCTTAAAAAGTTAGATTAATACCAAACACACTGGCTTCTTTAAAAGTTTTTGCAACGGAACCCACGTTACTCTGTTGCTTGGTGTTTCCTCTCTCGGCAATTTACCTTCTCTACTTCTCTTGGATCTTTATATCTGAAAGATGTTCGAGTTTTTCTTCAGCTTGAGTCACCTGTTCAACTGGAGCAAATACAGTTAAGCTTTTAGGGAGACATCGAACCTCAATGGGAGTCTTGCCAATTATCTCCCCATCCAAGACGACTTTCTGAGGGGGATCTGTGGTTATTTTTACCCATTTGGTTCGTAAGTATCCAATATCATCTCGTTCTGCTGCTTCATCGTTACTGGCACTTTGTAGAAGATGATAAGAACTTGCGATCGCCCCAGCAGGATTTTTAGGAGCAATAATGGTTAGGTCTAGTAACCCGTCATCATAGATAACCCCCGCTGGGCCATGAGCCAATATAGAGGTAGCAGGGGCAGCATTAGCTACAGTAATGGCCTCAGCCTCTACCTTGATGATCTTTTCATCAGTTTCAATTTTGGTCTCAAACTTTTTAAATTTCCCTAACTGCTTCAGTCCCGATATTACATAAGCGAGCATCCCCCAGCGATTTTTGGTCTGGTGATCGGCATCATCTATCGTTTCTGCTTCAAAACCAATCCCAATCAGTAAAACTGTGGGCTGATCATCGCACATCCCCACGTCAATTTCTTTGGTGGCACCATCAACAATTACTTGGCAAGCAGCTTCAATGGTATCAGGAATTCCCAAAGCATTGACAAAAGCATTAGCTGTCCCTCTGGCGATCACACCCAAGGGAATATTAGTCCCCACCAATGCTCCAGCTACCCCTGAAACCGTCCCGTCACCCCCAGAAGCAATAATCATGTCCACCTTATTTTCTATTGCTTTTCGGGCTAATTCACTTACGCCAACCTCTTTGGTGGTGCATTGAATCTTTAAATCAAGTTCTGGTTCCAAAAACCTTTTAATGTTAGCTAAATCTTCTTCTGCATTACCTTGTCCAGCGACGGGATTAAAAATCAAACAGCAAGAACGAGTCATAATAATTGCGGCAACCGAGTTTTTCTCTGAATTAACGACTTAAAAAGCCTTTGGCTAAGGATAAAGCATCTGAGATATCCACATCTCCATCGCTATCGGTGTCCAAAAAACCCTTGAGAACTGTATTACCGACTTGCCCTTGTCCTTTTGTAGCTCCTGAGTTCAGAAAATTCAACACGAGAGGAATGAGAGTGGGTAGCATTGATTCGATGATTTCACGATTTAATCCTGTTGAAGAAGAAGCTTCTTGGGACATTTTTTGATGTTGCTGGGGCGACAATAAAGCTTGTACAGCCTCTAAATTGGCTGAAGTTCCACTGTACTTGTCAATAACAGCTTCGGTTGCTTCTGTGCCATTCGATTGCTGTTTTTCTTTCAAGGCAGCCCGGACGTATTTCCCGACAATTGAAGTAACCGTCTGAGTATTTTTATCTTCAACGCCAAGACCTTGAGATAATTGTTCTACTGTGTTGATAATTGTGCCTAATTGCGTGGTGCTTGCTTGCTTTGTCGGCTCATTTATAGCACTAATAATTTGGTCGAATAACTGCATTTTTTCTCCTGATAAAATCTAAAGCTGAGCTTTTTTCCACCTAACAATCGTTAAATTTGCGAAAATTAGTAAGTTGATAAAAAGTCTTAGGACAAGACAAAATCAACCGTTTCAGTTCCTTGTGTTTCCCCCTTGCCTGATTCAATTTGTTTGTCATTAACTTCTACTGCAAAAGGTGTTTCTGATAGGCTTACATTGTAATCTGTTTTTTGAGAAGTATAACCAACACTCGCTATCATATCTCTTCCTTCGTCCGTATATTGAAACACTAGCATTTGATTTTTTTGCTGTTTATTATCCCTAGCCCAGATCACCATATAGTTTTCCTGCTGATATTCAAAAATTTTGGGAGGACGATTAGGAACATAGCGGCCTTTTTCGCCAAAGCTTTTATCTAAAAAATCTTGGACTGAGTTTTGCTCCACTACAACATAGGCGACTTCTTCACCAGACGAAATCTCTTGATCGCCTTGAGATTCATCGACCACTTCTTCTTCTCCTCTGTTACGAAAATAATCGACAGCAACCTTGGTTCCCACCGCTCCAACTGCTGTTAAACCTGCACCTACTAATAAATTACGAAGTTTGCTCATGTCATTACCTATGCCTTGAGGGATAAACTGAACTTTGAACTAAAAAAAATTTTAAGTCCAAATGCTATTTTAAATGATGTTCTAAACTTTCTAAAAAAATTGGCTGATTTTTGCCATCTTCATCCACAACTTGGACTCGCACTTTGAGGTTTGCTTGGGGATATTGGTGATAAAGTGCTGACAAAGTGGTGATCGCCTCCTGTAAAGACGAAAAGTTGGCTTCAAAACTTGGTTTAATTTCTTGATGATTTGAAGTCTCGATAACCTTACTTTCCCCTAAATTAATTTCTGCTAATCGTTTCGTTTCTGGACTGATTTGCTCAACAATTAATTTTTCTTGTCTGATGGGAATTTCGACAATTCGGGTTTCGATTTCTTTACGGACGACCACTTCTCCAATTTTTTTTCGGCTGATCTCTACATTAAGACGTTCTTCTGATAATGAGATATGTTTTTCGTTAGTTACTAATCCGTCGTCTAAGGGTTGAGATTCCATAATTTTGATTTTTCTGATTTTTTCAAAATAAATATTAGGAAATTAGGAGAAGCTAGTCATACTAAATCCCATTGCCAAGGACAGGGAGTCGATTTAGTAACAATCGATTCCCTATTACCCTGTAACCGTGCCGAAAGAGATTCTCCAAAAAGCCTAAGCTTATCGGTTTCGATTGATTGTTGAATTGGGGTTGCTTCGCTTCATTGTCGGATTGCCTTCTGTGTCAATATCTAATTCCTGACGACGTAAAGTTTCTTCGGCGGTAACTGTATCACGATCCACAGCCTTCTTAACCGTCACTTCTTCACTAACGAAGGTTTCTTTGCGAATGTTGGCAGTCTCCTCATAGATGTCCATACGAGCGACTTCCCCTTCCCTGAAATTAGCTGTGCCAGAAGGAACTGGCTGTCCTGCATTGGCGGGCGTTTTGCGTTCTACAATCACTTGTTCACTCTCAACAGGAACGGAAGCGCGGGCTGTTTCAGTTGTCACTGTTTTTCCTACAGCGACTTCCCCGACTTTTTGGCGAGTCTTGTCGGCTAATAATCGTTCTTCGTAGAGTTTGATGGTTCCGTGCTTATCTTGTTGAGTGCTGTATAAATCGGGATCTCGATCATAATTGTAGGTGCTGCGGTCATAGGGACTAGCTTGGTACTTAGGAGAGCGATAAACTCCTCTTACTTTTTCCTCATAATCGAAATCTACTACCATGTCGTCGTGGTACTCAGGCAAGTTTTCGACTTGTTCTTTGGTCAGGTTAAGCGTATAGACGCGCTGATTAGCGTAATCAAGGCTACAGTTACCGATGGGACACAAAACCTTTTTCCCAAAAATCCAAAATCCGGTGTCAACGACTAGATAGCGGAAATGTCCTAATTTATCCACCAAAATATCGTGGACGGAACCCACTTTGTCTTCATCTCTATTGTGACGGCTTGCGTGGACTTCGTAACCTTTTAAGTCATTTCCGGCTAAAATGTTATTTTTATAATCAGGATCGTAATCTTTGATTTTGACGAGTGCCATAAAAGTTCTTCCGTTGAGTTGAATTGCTACTACGATAGGTTTTTGAATAACTTTTAGGCTTCTATCTCAAGAGTTATTTTTATTGTTTCAAAACTTTACGATACTAATTCTTTACCTCTTTAGATATAGACTTATTTTATTCAATTGGAAGGAAGGTTATTTGATCAATTTCATGTATGGGACGCTTGCAAAAACGCTACCACCTGCCGCAAATCCTTCTTCCTCCACGGCCCCAACGACGAGAAGACCCGCG
>JBCDDV010000339.1:0-4305 GCA_039180145.1 Cyanobacteria bacterium P01_G01_bin.49
TCCAGCTTCTGAAGTTGATGAATCTGATGAAGACTAAAATCATAAATAGGGGGTATGGAAAGAATACGTGCAAATTAGGTCATGGCCTTAAGAACTGTTAAAATTATTAGAATTGACCATGTATATACAGCTTTTTTTACGTTTATTTCTCATTAAAGCTTAAATAAATGTTACGAATAAGTTTAGGTTAGCGATCGCCAAAAACTAATTTGATAAAAATGACTTGACCGAAAATGGAAGTTGATGATCTAACAAGCAAGAACTTCAATCCCTTATCTATCGGTCTTTATGAGAGTCAACATTGCCTAAAAGGATATAAACTAGGCAATGTTTGAAGCTGTATATACATGGTGATTTACAGAAATTTACACCGTGGCTGATTTTGCACGTATTCATTCCATACCCCAATAGGAGTCTTAATTGAATTTCAATGACTTATTATCAAAAGCTGATGAAGACACACTACAGCAATTACTAGGTAGTGCTACTTTCCAATTACTCAAACTTCTAGAACCTGACTTAACTCATCCTAGCAAGCTCAGAGAAATTCTCTTAACTCTCTATACTCCTGAACAACTACTACTATCTAAAGATAAGCGAGATTTACTACTTGATTTAATCACTCCACAACAGGCCAAAATTCTATCCGTTGTCTTAGAAGCTCCTAAACATGAAGATTCCTATCAAGCCTTAAAAAAGCTCAAAATTAGTGGTAATTCAGAAGCAAAAAAATACCTGTTTAACTTCTTTGAACTGCCTGTTTTTCGGCAACAGAAAACAACAATAGAAACCCCTTCTATAATTGAAAGCTCTCCTCAATACTCTTTATTTACCCATCAACGCCACGCAGCTAAACAAGTTAAACACTATCTCACTCAATCTCCTCGCCGTGTCATCCTTCATATGCCCACAGGGGCCGGAAAAACCCGCACCGCCATGAATATCATCGCAGATCATCTGAGAGCGCATGAACCCACTCTAGTGATTTGGTTAGCCTACAGTGAAGAACTCTGCGAACAAGCTGTCAACGAATTTCAACGAGCATGGGGTACATTAGGCAATCGAGATTTATCCATTTATCGCTTTTGGGGCAGTCATCAGCTTGACATTGAAACGATCCAAGATGGATTTATTGTTGCTGGACTCGCTAAAGTCTATAATGCTGCTAAAAAGAGTATTCGGTTTATCAATCAATTGGGGGTGCGCTGTTCATTGGTTATTATCGATGAGGCACATCAGGCGATCGCCCAAACCTATAAACTGGTACTCGATTCTTTAGTTATCCCCTACGAAAAAACCGCATTATTAGGATTAACTGCCACCCCTGGACGCACTTGGGCAGATATTAATACGGATGCTGAGTTAGCTAAATTCTTTGCCCAACAGAAGGTTACGTTAGAAATTAAGGGATATAACAACCCCATTGATTACCTAGTTAACCAGCAATATCTCGCCAATGCTAACTATCGTTCATTATTTTATGAAACAGGCATCGAACTTAGTCCTCAAGACCTAAATCGAATTAATACAGAATTAGACATCCCCCAATCTATCCTCAATCGATTAGCAGAAGACGAACAGCGCAACCTTCGCATTATTCTTGAACTTGAAGAACTCACCCAACGTCACCGTCGCATTATTGTCTTTAGTACCTCCGTTGAACACGCTCAAATGCTGACCTCCGTTTTACGATTAAGGGGGTTTCAGGCGGATTGTGTCACCGGAAACACCCCGAAATCAGAGCGAGAACGCTTAATTAAGAACTTTAAGGATAATACGCCAGAACCTAAAATTCTCTGTAACTATGGTGTCTTAACCACTGGTTTTGATGCCCCTCAAACCAGTGCAGCCGTTATTGCCCGTCCGACAAAATCCCTTGTTCTCTATAGCCAAATGGTAGGACGTGCCATTCGAGGCGTGAAAGCCGGAGGGAATGCCAGCGCAGAAATTGTTACTGTTGTTGATAGTCAATTGCCTGGGTTCGGCTCGGTTGCCGCCGCTTTTCAAAATTGGGAAGATGTGTGGTGTAAATAACTCTATTTTTGGGAACTCTATTAAGTATAGGCACTGAGAAGAATTTGTTTATAGGGAAAATCCATCAATGACAACCAACCCCCATGATATAGTCCCTGCCCATTTAGCTGTTCAAGCCATGCGAGACAATGGCTACAAAAACGCTGCTTATGCCATTGCTGAATTGATGGATAATGCCATTCAAGCAGGGGCATCTCAAGTGGAACTCCTTTGTGGTGAACGCAAACAACAACTCGAACAACGGAAAAGATCCCGTATTGAAGAAATTGCTGTGTTAGATAATGGTTGTGGAATGGATGCTACCGTACTGCGGTTAGCCCTCCAATTCGGAAACGGAACCTATCTTGATGAAAATAAACACACGGGAATTGGTCGCTTTGGTATGGGTTTACCCTCTTCATCCATTTCTCAATGTCAACGGGTTGATGTGTGGTCATGGCAAAATGGCGTAGACAAAGCCCTCTACACTTACCTCGACTTAGACGAAATTAAAAGTCGTCGCATGAACGAAGTTCCCGAACCCATTCACAAATCTCTGCCTATTACATGGACAAAAGTGGGTCAAAAATTAGGGCAAAGTGGCACATTAGTGGTCTGGTCAAACATAGACCGTTGTATCTGGCGTACTGGAAAAGCGATCATTGATAATTCTGAATTGATTATTGGCAGAATGTATCGTAAATTTCTTCATAATGATCAAGTAAGCATTCGGATGATAGCCTTTGATTTAGATGAGTCAAATAATGTCATTACGGAAAAATTTGCCCGACCCAATGACCCAGGTTATTTAATGGAAAAAACCTCTTGTCCTGCCCCTTTTGATAATCAGGCAATGTTTCAACCCTGGGAAGGGGATACTTCTTATGAAGCCACTTTTTCCATTAATTTTAAAGGGAAAGAACATGAAGTAAAAGTTCGCTTTTCCTATGCAAAAGAAGAAGCTCGTCAAGCTGAACCAGGGAAAAATCCTGGGAGTATGCCTCATGGACAACACGCTTCCAAAAATATTGGGGTTTCTGTGGTTCGTGCCGGACGAGAATTAGAATTAGACCAAAACTTAGTTAATAATTATGACCCAACTGAACGTTGGTGGGGAATTGAAGTCGAATTTCCGCCCTCTCTTGATGACATTTTTGGTGTAACTAATAACAAGCAATCAGCCCGTAATTTTGGAGAAATTTTACAACTAGATATTGAATCTTTGCTAGAAGAAGGAAAAACCGTTGCTCAACTTAAAGAAGAATTACTTCAGGATGAAGATCCTAAACTGCCTCTATTAGAATTGGCACACAAAATTAATAGTCAATTAAGTGTAATTCGTCGCTTACTCAAAGCACAAACTAAAGGCACTCGTACCAGTGAAAAACGCCATGACCCCTATAAACCCCAAAAAATAGCGACCCATGTTACTAAAGAACGTAAATCACAAGGGTATAAAGGGAAAAGTGATGAGGATGAAGAACTCCCAAAACCAGAACGAAAAGAAGTTATAAAAAAAACTTTAAAAGAAGAGGGAGTTACTGAAACTCAAGCGGAGTTATTAGCAGCAACTACCGTAGATGATGGCTTAAAATACACCTTTGCTGAAGCTCCTATTGACAGTCCTGCTTTTTTCTCGGTTAAACCCAGAGGGGGAGCTATTATTGTTACTTTGAATACTGAACATCCCGCTTATCAAAACTTAGTTGAAATCTTAGAAGAGGATGTAGATAAAACCGATATGGATACGCTACGTTCTCGTTTAATTAATTCATTAGATGGGTTAAAATTACTTCTGATGGCGTGGGCAAGGTACGAGGATGAACAACCCGATGGTAAGCGTAAATCTGATGCTCAAGATGCGCGTATTGATTGGGGACGCATTGCTAAAAGGTTTTTAGAAAATGAATAATTTTCTTATTTTGTATTTTGTTTTTTTAAATCAATCGTTATCAATAGAGAATTGACAATTAATAATGGCTCTTTATGGATTCCAGGGATCTGATGCACACTTAAGCATTAAGCAGGTATAATCCTTGTGTTAAGCCACTTTCAAGGATTTTTGTTGGCGATCGCCTATGCCTTCCCTATCTCCTATCAATCTCCTAGATTTAATCGACCCAAAGAAGTGTTATGCTTTAATCCGCCAATTAATACCGATTTCCTAAAGTCTGACTACAGATAATGCCTCAAGAATAAAATCGTATCCTGTAATAGAAGCGATATCTTCTTGAGTAAATCTAGCCAATATATTTCTCAACGTTCTTCGTAAGAAATCGAGACAATCAAAGA
>JBCDDV010000340.1:0-4299 GCA_039180145.1 Cyanobacteria bacterium P01_G01_bin.49
ATACATGGGCTGATCAGGTCACTTTCAGCGGGGTCGTGGACTGATCAGGTCACTTTCGGCGGGGTCGTGGACTGATCAGAAAGAAATTTATCTAAAATTAAGAGGTATCACCATGAAAAAGCCTGAATTACAAAACATCTATGGTGAGTTCGATCACGATGTTGCTAATGATGAACGTTATTACTTAGTAAGAATGACAGAATTATATGGAGAAGATTATTTAAGTTTACTAGACGAAGACGAACAGAATAAAAATGATGAAGAATTACAATTAATTGATGAATATTTAGCAGGTGCTTAATAAGCTTTGCTTGTTAGATTATTTACCGATACAAAAGCGACTAAAAATCCGGTCTAAAACAGACTCGGTGACCTCTTCACCTGTAATCTCACCTAATGCTTGGATAGCAGTGCGTAAATCAATTGTCCAAAAATCTAGAGGCAGTTGATTCTTAATCGTTGCTTGGGTCTGTTGTAGGGCAAGTTTAGCCGCAGTTAAAGCACTTGCTTGACGTTGATTAATTGCCAACTCTAAATTATTTGCCCACAAATTTTCTTGATTAACTGAGTCTAAAATCGCCTTTTCTAAACAGTCAATCCCTTGATTTTGCGTTACTGAAGTCTTGACAATTTGTCTGATTTTCTCAGGAAATTGAGATAAATTCGGCGTAGCCAAATCAATTTTATTGACCACTAAAATAACCCGGAGATGTTGTACTTGTTGATAAATTTCCTCTTCTTCTGCTGTCCATCCCGTTTGAGCATCAATGGTTAGTAAAATGAGATCAGCCTGACGGGCAGCAAGACGCGATCGCTCAACACCGATTTTTTCGACCGTATCTAGGGTTTCCCGAATGCCTGCGGTATCCAAAACCTGCACCGGAATGCCTCCTACAACTAGTTGAGACTCTACTACATCTCTGGTTGTCCCTGGCAAGTCGGTAACAATAGCGCGATCGCTACGACTCCAAGCATTCAATAAACTAGATTTTCCCACATTAGGACGACCTACAATAGCCACCTTTAAGCCACTGCGCAATAATTCCCCTTGGTCGGCTGTGCTTAAAATTGTCTCAACTTGCCCTAAAATCGTCTGTAACCCTTGAGCAATGGCTGTTTCGTCTAGGGGAGGCAAATCCTCCTCAAAATCGATTCTAGCCTCAATTTCTGCCAAAATATCCAAGCAAGTGTGACGTAATTGCCGGATTGGTTGAGCCAGTTTGCCTTGTAACCCAGCCAAGGCTATTTGAGACGCTTGAGGCGATCGCGATCCCACTAATTCAGCGATGCTTTCTGCTTGAGTCAAGTCAATTCTACCATTGAGAAAAGCCCGCAAAGTAAATTCCCCAGGTTGGGCTAATTTTGCGCCCTGTTCGAGACATAAATTGAGAACCTGTTGTACTGGAATAATTCCTCCATGACAGTGAAACTCGATAACATCCTCACGAGTATAGGAACGAGGGGCTAACATCATCAGTAATATCGCTTCATCAATCAGCTTTTGCGTCTGGGGATGGCGAATATAACCATACAGAATCTGGTGAGACTGCCACTTTTGTTGACCAGGGGCATCAAATAATAGTTGAGCAATTGTAACGGCATTTTGACCTGATAAGCGAACAATGCCAATGCTTCCTTGTTGGGGAACAATAGCCGTAGCGATCGCTGCAATCGTTTCCCCTTGTGTCACTCTTGCTTTGCTTTTCATAAGATAGAAATTGTTTCCTTGATCGCTTCTTTTGGTCATCCCCAAAAATATCAGTTGAATCGTACTTTGTTAAAAAATTGTGGAAAGCTCCATTATCAGTGTTATTAATCCCAAAAAGGACTGATACGATAGAAGAATAGGGATTCTTTTAATGTAAGTAAAGTGCCAAATAGATAATGCACCGTTCCGTAATTGTCGAAGATAAAAAAACGCCTCAACCAAAGCTGATTAAACGTCGTCGTTCCCGATGGGGCAGACAATGGCGTTATTGTTACTTGCGATTTGGCCGCTTACGAGGCACACCTCGTTGTATTTCACGGGGATTAGCCTTTGGGGTGTTTGCGGGTTGCTTTCCTCTGTTCGGACTGCAAACCATAATTGGGGTATTATTGGCGGTCATTTTTCGGGGACATAAATTAGCTGCTGCTGCGGGAACCTGGGTCAGTAATCCTTTAACTTATGTACCAATTTTCGCTTTTAATTACAAGGTTGGAGAATTGTTGTTGAGAGTTGGCATTGGAGAAAGCCAGACTAATTTTCCAGAGAATTGGCAATCTTGGTCAGCTTTAAAAGAATCTGGGATGGATTTTCTCGTTACCCTATTTTCTGGTTGTTTTGCAGTGGGAATTGTTGCCTCTTTAGGGACTTATCTAATCGGTTTACGGATGATATCTCGTTGGCACCGACGACGGAAAGCGAGACGATATAGAGGCAACTAATTACTTATTTCATATTTGCTCTGGTATCTTGTACGGCAACAATAAACAAGCCAATGGTCAAGGGAATACTGAAGGCTAGAATCGTTCCTGTGGTAACAGTACCCAATTCAGGCATTCCCGACGACAATTCAAACACAGAACCAACAGCCGCGATCGCACAGATACACGACCCTAATAATAATACGCCACTTTTGGGGGTCACAAACATTACTCCTTTATCACAAGTTTATTTATTTAACGGGTTTGACTGCCCCTCTAGAAAATCCCTGTTCTTGGAGTTTTTCGGTCAAGGCCAAATCATTTTCTACCCGATCAACAAACATAACACCATTGAGGTGATCCATCTCATGTTGAATCACTCGCGCTAGGAGATCTGTCGCTTGGATCTTGCGGGGTTTTCCCTGTTCATCTTTAAAGGAAACTTCAATGGTTTTGGGGCGTGTCACGTCTAGATAAACGCCAGGAATACTCAGACAGCCTTCTTCAACAACACAAAGTTCTTTGGAGAAATTGGTAATTTTAGGATTGATTAAAATTAAAGCTGGATTTTCGGGTTTATCAGGTTCGCAGTCAATTACAATCAGTTGTTTATTAACGGCGACTTGAGGGGCAGCTAAACCAATACCATTGGAACTATACATCGTTTGTAACATTTCCTTGGCTAACTGGCGTACCGAATCATCTACCTTAGCAATGCGTTTAGCAGGTTGTCGTAAGGCGCGATCGCCTAGATAGTGAATATCCAAAGGAGGATTTTCTAGTTTTTGTTTGTCTACAGTAGTTACGCCCGTCATAAGAACTTAAAAATATTAACAACTTACCCTGATTTTATTTTCATCTTAACCAATCTGCCATAATCTTGGCAAAACCAGCATAGCCAGTTTATTGGGGTTAGCCATCATGAACCAATCGCAAATTCCTCTATCAGCTTTTATTAGTCCAGATGGTGACAATAAAGCCTTAATTGAGAGACTTTTTCAGCAAGTTTTCGACATTCTTTTCAATCATTTACAAACGGCAGATACTCGTTCCCCGTTGCCCCAAATCAGATCATTTCCCATTTTGACGAAAATTCCTGATCAACCTCTCTCAGAAAGCCAACTTCTTGAACAATTGCAAACTATCTTAACCTATTCAATCAATGCGGCTCATCCTGCTTTTGTGGCTTTATGTAGCGAAAACTTGCGCCATGGTTCTTTTTAGAAATATCTCCAACTTAGTTAATGCCTTTCAGATTAAAGCCCCCTATATGGCTACTGACTCGGATGGTTTTATCAATCTTGGTGAAATAAATGTTCAAGGAACACGCCACGCTGACGTTCTTAAATTATGGCTCTTTTTGCAACACATTGGACAAAGCGGTTATGCTCAATTAATAGAAGAAAGTTATCGATTAACAGATTATTTCGTCCAACAAATACAACAACGTCCATTTTTGGAAATGGCAAGCCAACCGGAAATGAATGTAATCTGTTTTCGGGGTGTTCCTCTCTGGGTATCAAATTTTGAATGGGATATTTGGAACACTAATCTTCACAAGCATTTGTTACAAACAGGCAAAATATTTTTATCTCTTCCCACCTATCGGGGTTCGTGCTGGTTAAGAGCAGTTTTGCTTAACCCATCCATACACAGATGAAGTTGTGATCAGTCAGTTATTTAATCAGATAGATATTTATGCAAACGTCTAAAACTTTTCTGATTAGCGTAAGGTTCTTCTAAGTTAATTAGAGTTGGCTCTAAAACCAGATTATAGGCTGTAGATAAGTCCTTTAAAAAGAATTACTTAAAGAACTTTTAGTAATCGCTTTCTTTTCTATACTCATAACTATTGAGACTCTAGCTATTATCTGAGAAAAACCTTACGCTAAT
>JBCDDV010000341.1:0-4292 GCA_039180145.1 Cyanobacteria bacterium P01_G01_bin.49
ATTTTCCAAAACTGCGTCCTGATGTAGATGTTTCTCAAGGACATATTAAACTATTCTGTAATCAGGTTTTTGTTAATGATCATTGTGAAGAAATTATCCCTGAATTTTTAATGCCACTGCGGGGAGTTATTGACAGTCCTGATATTCCTTTAAATGTTTCAAGAAGTGCCTTAACCAATCATCGGACAGTTCGTAGTATTGCCAATCATATCGCCAAAAAAATTGCAGATCGTCTCAAATCTATTTACGATGAGACTCCAGAAGAATACATCAAATGTTGGCAAGATGTGGGAACTTTTGTTAAATATGGTTCTCTCAAAGATGAGAAATTCAAAAAACAAGTTGAAGATATTCTCATCTACAAAACAACTTATAAAGCTCAAGAAACGAACCCTAAAACTGACATAGAAACGCCCAAAATTCAAGTCGAAGGGGAAGGAGATGTTTGGGAAGATGTTGCTAAGAATTCCCCAGAAGATGAAAAATTTAGCTATGAAAAAGCAGGCTATACTACCCTACCTGATTACTTAGAACGAAACAAAGAACGTCATGAAAATCGGGTTTTTTATTGCACTGACACCAACACTCAAGCAACCTATGTAGAACTCTACAAAAATCAAGGTATAGAGATCCTCTTTATGGACTCTTTCATTGATACAAATTACTTTATTCCCTTCCTCGAAAAAGAGTATTCTGAAGTTAAATTTTCCCGTGTTGATTCAGAATTAGACAATACCTTACTACAAGAAGATAAGTCTAATGAAATTGTCGATCCCACTACCAATAAAACCCGTAGTGAGCAAATTAAGGAACTGTTTGAAGCAGCTTTAAACAAACCTCAAGTTAACATTCGTACCGAAGCATTAAAGTCCGATACTCCCCAAAGTACGCCTCCTGCAATGGTATTACTACCTGAAGCAATGCGACGTTTTCGGGAGATGATGGCCGTGTCGCAACAACAGGTTATGGACTTCCCCGAAGAACACGTTTTAGTGATAAATACAACCCATCCTTTAATCGAAAATATCTATCAATTAAATCAGGGAAGTATTGTGCAAGCAAGCGGTGATTCTCCTTCCGCAGAAATGGCAAAAATGTTATGTCAACATATCTATGATTTAGCATTAATGGCTCAAAAAGGACTCGATGCAGACGGAATGAAATCTTTTGTTGAACGGTCAAATCAAGTATTGACCCGTTTGACGAAATAGGAAGCGATGATCATCTAAGGGCTTAATATTATTAAGCCCTTTAATTAATCCTCATCTAAATTAACGCCTAATTCCTTTAATTTTGCGGCTAACTTATCGGCCCGTTGACGTTCTTGTTCGGCCCGTTGATGTTCTTGAATCGCTTTCTCTCGTTCTTCGGTATAAGTAGAAAAGCGATCGCCATTGGGATGATATAGCAATAATTCAGGTTGTGCCAGGTCAAAGCGGATATTTAAACGGGGACTAACCCAGTCATTTATGTCTTCGATGGGTTCTAACCCCTCATCACCCCGTAACAACCCTGTGAGGTCATTTTTATCAGGGTCGTAGATGTAATATTCTTCTACTTGATAACGCTCATAAAAGAGCAGTTTTCGACTCATCTCCTTTTGTGTATTCCCAGGAGAAAGAATTTCAAACACAACTTGGGGAGCAATATTTCCCTCTTTCCACTGTTGATAAGAACCGCGATCGCCTTTGGGTCGTCCAAAGACTACCATAACATCAGGTGCTTGCCGTTTTTTATTATTACCTTCTATGGGATACCATAATAAATCTCCTGCCACAAATACTCTATCGTCCTTCGCAAATAACCAGTCTAAATTTGTTTTAATGGTAGTGATCCAACGAAACTGAAGGGTATTATCTGCCATTGGTTTACCATCTGTTTCAGGATAAATAATCTCAGACTTGGCAAGATTTTCGATTTGAGAAACCATAACTGCTTGTCTCCTCTTTTCTTACTATATTACTTTGATGTTTAACCAGTTACTTCCTGTTCACTATTAGGAAACCAATCATCATCTAAAGCATTTTCTAAGGAAATATGAGCATCAGAAGGTAATAAAAATAATTGAGACACTGATTTCACTGCTACTGGGAATACTTCATTATAAATCGACTCTACAGTAGGTTTTAAACTCGGAGAATCTTTCAGTCTTTTATTAATCTGATAGCGAAAATTGACAATTTCAGCAGCCCAATGATTTCCTGATCTATCTTTTTCAAACTCCCAATAAGATAACTTCAACAGATGTTCTAAAAGACGGGTAAGAAGACTTTCTAAGGCTCTTTTTTGACTTTTGCCCATGTCTTCTATTTCTTCAATTAAATTGTCCCAGTCAACTACATCAAACTTTCTTTCTCGCAACTGTTGTGTTGTCTCTTTGATCCATTGATTATAATCAGCATCATATAAAGTTGATGACATGGTATTTTTCTCCGTATTCTCATCAGAACAAGATCAAGCTTCTCCCCCAATGACTACATCATTAATGCGTAAACTTGGCCCCCCACAACCGACAGCTAAACCACTTTGTCCTCCTTTACCACAACCCCCAGATTCATCCCAATAAAAATCATCGCCGATCGCCTCAATATTGCCCAGCGTTTTAAAGACATTTCCCGATAAAGTAACATCTCTCACAGGTTCGGCAATTTGCCCATTTCGTATCATCCAAGCTTCCCCTGCACTAAAGGTAAACATCTCTCCATTGGTCATTCCTCCTAACCAATTTTTGGCATAAACCCCCTCTTTAATCTCAGAAAATAAATCATTAACTGGAGTATTTCCACGCTCGATCCAAGTATTTGTCATCCGAACTAAAGGGGGATAATGATAATTTAAACAGCGAGCATTTCCCGTGGGACGTTCATTTAATTTTCCGGCCGTTTCACGAGAATGCAAACGCCCCACCATCATGCCATTTTCAATTATCTGCGTGGTAGTTGCAGGGACACCTTCATCATCATAAAAATAACTTCCTCGATGACCTTGAGGTGCTGCCCCATCAAAAATTTGTAGGATATCTGGGCCAAATTCTCTTCCTAAACTCATCACTTCTAAGAGATCAGGATTTTCGTACAACATATCTGCTTCTGAAAGGTGACCAAATGCCTCATGAACGAACAAACCTGTCAAAATAGGGTCAATGACCACCCGATAACGATTCCCTTTTACAGGGGGCAAAACCAGGGCATTGACGGCACGATTTGCTGCTCCTTGTACTTGTGTATCTAACCCCATCAAATCTTCATAACCTCGTCGTGATCCAGTGGTTTCCCGTCCCGTTTGCAGAATTTCTCCATTTCTCGCTGTTGCAGAAAAGCGCATTTCGAGATCGGCCCAAGATTGTTCAATCAGAGTGCCTTCAGAAGTGGCTAAAATGATGTATTGGATACTGTCTCCATACCGCACCGAGGTGGTAGTAATTTGGTCGCTAACACTGCGTAGAATATCGTTGTAGTGGTCGCAGAGTGCTTTTTTTTCTAACAAGGAAACCTGACGAGGATCACGTCCTGTTAGGGGTAACTGACAAGTTGCTTGGATAGGTGCAATGGGTGCCAAAATAGTTTCATCTTCTCCTACTAACCTCGCTGCCGCGATCGCTTCTTCTATGGGTTGAGATAAGCTAGATATTTGATTAAAAGTAGCAAATCCCCATCCTCCTTTGTAACAAGCTCTGACTTGTCCTCCGGTAGAAATTCCTTCACTGAGGGTATCTACTTTGTCTCCTCTCAACATAATACTGGTTCCTTGAGAGGTTTCAAGACGAATAGCCAAAAAATCGACGCGATCGCGGTTTCGACTAATTAAATCGGTCAAAATGTTTTTGTAGTGAGCGAGATCAGTCATAGTTCGGCACTAAAATTGAGTGAGAAAAACGAGATATAATTTAATTCAATATGCTTCTCAAGATACAAGATTTATTTAGTATTGGTCATGCTAGTCATTAATATCCCTATCACAACTCATAAATCTATATTTTCCATCATGGTTACTGAAACCAAGTTTTTCATAAAAAGGCATCATATCTGGCAGGCAAACTAATATAAATGTTTCAACTTTTTGCAATTTATGGTGATTCAAAACTTCATTGATCAATTGACTTCCCAACCCTTGTTTCTGATAGTCTGGTGCTACCATGACATCCCAGATCACTGCCCGATAGATAAAATCAGTTAAAACACGAGTAAATCCCACTAATTTTTGGGTTTGTTTATGACAAATACCCAGGTTAACGTCTGAGTTGTCTAGCATGGTGTGAATATCTTTGACTTCTCGTCCTTTACCCCACCACG